>DXVG01000001.1 GCA_019409045.1 Clostridiales bacterium
CGCCGCGAATAAACTTTGCTCTATTCGCACCCCAAAAGGGGTTTACACAGAATTTAGGATTGACCCAAGCTTCCCACTGGGGGAAGTTCGTATTATACGCTCCCGATGGCGTTCATTCTCGGCTTTGATTCGTTCGGATTCCGTTTTATAGTGTGCATCGTATTCTTCCTGCAAAGAACGTTTCTCGCGCTTTTCCGCAGCAAGTCCTGAAATAAACACGATACCGAGCACCGCAAGGCCAAGACCAACTACACCCATAAAAGCGATAAAGCCTGACCCCAGAAACAGACAACTCGCAGCAATTACCAACCCCGATACTGCGAGAAATATAGCAGTAAACCAGGATGAGGAATCATTATCTTCCTCAACATACTTCCGTTTTGGCAAAGGCTGCAAATCCAGCACCGGCTTTTTCTCATCGCTGATGCTCTTGTAGTTTTCTATGATCTGTTCCTGCGCCACAATGGAGCTTTCCAGATCAATGGCATGCTTGATATATTCGATGGTTTTTTCTTTGCTGAGTACCTTCATAAGTCATCCCTCCTGTATTCTTCAACGACCCAGCGATCCAGGAACCTGTAAAAGCACACCGTTAAAGGCCATTCGCGGGGCGAACGGCCTTTAACACTATCCAACCCCTCCTATTGTCTTCGCGTTATCCCTTACTTTTCAAGGCTCGTTTTTCTCTGGTTGGCGGAGCCGCATCCTCGGGAATGCGCCAAGGCCTCCCTTTTCCGTCCTGCTCAGCCCCGGGAATCTCTCCTTCGCGGCACCACCGGCGAACGGTATTGGGGGAAATGCCAAATTTCTTTGCAAAAGCAGGAACACCGATCACTTGGAAACAACTCCTTCTCAGGCGTCTGCGAGGATTCTTCATCTCAACAAGCAGCGGCCAAGGGAGCCCTTCTGCACGGCGCGGAAGGGCTGGTGAACAGAACATGTCGGAAGCATTATATAAACATACTTGCAGTAAAGACACCGCCGATAGCGCTGATGATGCCAAGGACAATGCCTGCCGTGCCCAAGCCGGTTTTGCCTCCTACTTTTTTTGCCTGAGAGCGTCCGATTGCAGACAAAATCAGGCCAGTGATACCCGCAAGACCGTAGAATCCAAAGATAAAGCAAGAGACCAAAGAAATAACAAATCCAGCAATGCTCAAACCGTTTGTTCTATTCTCCATTGTTTTCCACTCTTATTCGATTGATTCCTGTATCATTGTGTTGTCCTTACTATCTTGTTCCTCCATCTTTTTAAGCGTTTGTTCGAGCAGCTTGTAGATGCTTTCCTGCCGCATGAACAGATTCTTAAGGTGACGCTTCTGCGTCTCCAGATAGTCACATTTGGCTTGAAAATAGAGCGTCATGAATAAAAGCAGCAGACCGCCAGCGAAGGAAATACTCTTCATGGCGAGGACGCCGCTCATGTAGCCCGCCTTCAACGATGCCTCCATCTGATAATTGTAGGCGTCGCCGCCGACATAGGCGGCACCCTCACGATCCGTCCAGGTGTATCCGTCTGACGAATAGCCGACATCGATCTCTTTAGACGGTACCGGATATACAACGGCAAATACTATCAAAAGTATCGCAGCGATATATCCCCAAATCCGAACATTTTTCATTCGTATTCCTCCGCTCGCCATACCGGCATCGGTTAATGATTAAATATCTCCATCTACCGCTTCCCGGTCAGCCTGTTTTTCTTCCACCTTCTCAGACAACTGTTCGTCAGTAAAATAGGTATAGCTCAAAATATGCTCGTAACTTATATCACTGTACGATGCGCCGTGATAATATGTCACCTGCTCGATCTTGACGTGGTAATCCCCCGTGTCCACATCCCATTCGTCGTAGTCTTGGAGGTCTCCAAAACCATCGATAAACTGAATAAGCGCCAAATGAAATGTAACGCTCTCAAGTGCGCCTCCGATAAAAATGTAACAATCTCCATTTGAATATCCCAGCGGACTGCCGTACTTGCGGATCAATCCTTCGTTAATGGTTTCATAATCATTGTCAATCAGATCCTCGAAAGCGGAGGAACGGAAATTATATTTCACTTCCCGCAATGTCTTATCCTTATCGAAACTATATTACTCCTACTAGTAGAAGCAGCGCCATAGCCAAACCCAACCACTTTTTCATCCTATTTCCCTCCCATTATTTTACGCATCTGCGTATTTACATCTATTATACACAAGGTACGAGAAAAACGCAAGTGCGTATACGCATGTGCGAAGATTTTTTTATCATCTCTACAAGAGGTGATAGGAAATGACGGTCAAAGAAGCGGTCGTCGCGCGCTTTATTGAGATCATGCAGCAGCGAAACATGCGCCCCAACGAGCTTGCCAACCTGTCGGGCGTCACGCCTTCCACGGTTTACAGCATGCTGGACGCGCGGCGCAGGGAGTTGTCCATCAACGTCATCAAGAAGCTGTGCGACGGGCTGGAGATGACGCTGGGCGAGTTCTTCTCCGCGCCCATCTTTGACGCTCTGGAGCAGGAGATTCGCTAGCGCCGCGCGGGTGGCAAAATGCGGCGGGGGATGTTATAATAAGGAAAAACCGGATGCGCGGCTGCGCGCGGCGGTGCGGGAGGCGGCGTCCATGCCCTTACAGATCGTCCGAAACGACATAACCAAAATGCGCGTAGACGCGATCGTCAACGCGGCCAACGGCTCCCTGCTGGGCGGCGGAGGCGTGGACGGCGCGATTCACCGCGCTGCGGGGCCGGGGCTGCTGGCAGAGTGCCGCACGCTGCACGGATGCAGGACGGGCGAGGCGAAGATCACCCGGGGGTACGACCTTCCGGCAAAGTACGTCATTCACACCGTCGGGCCCGTATGGAACGGCGGCGGCTACGGCGAGCGCGAGCTGCTGGCCTCCTGTTACCGGCGCAGCCTGGAGCTTGCCCGGGAGCACGGCTGCCGGAGCGTCGCCTTTCCGCTGATCTCCGCCGGCGCATACGGCTATCCGCGGGAGCAGGCGCTGCGCATTGCGACGGACGTCATACGCGACGAGCTGCTCCGCGACGAGGCGGACATGCTGGTGTACATCGTGGTTTTTGACCGCGCCGGCTTCCACCTCAGCGGCAAGCTGTACGCCGGGATCGCGCAGTACATAGACGACCAATACGCGCAGGCGCGGGAGGACCGGCGCGACCGGCGGCTGGTGGAGTGCGCGGCCGCCGATCCCGCCGCGCCCTGCGGCCAGCGCGCGGTCTGCGCATCCTCCTCGCTCGAGCAGGCGCTCGGCAGGCTTGAGGAGAGCTTTTCGCAGATGCTGCTGCGCAAGATCGACGAGCGGGGCATGACCGATCCGGAGTGCTACAAGCGGGCGAATCTGGACAGAAAGCTGTTTTCCAAGATACGCAGCGACGCGCATTACAAGCCCGGCAAGCGCACGGCGCTCGCGCTGGCCCTCGCGCTGGAGCTCTCCCTGGAGGAGACGGAGGAGCTGCTCAGGAAGGCGGGGTTTGCGCTTTCGCACAGCAACAAGTTCGACATCATCGTGGAGTACTGCATCCGCAACGGCATATACGACGTACACACCGTCAACGAGCTCCTGTTCGACTTTGATCAGGCGCTGCTGGGCGCGTGAAATGTCGCCTCGCGGCGAATCCGGCCTGCCGGGCGCGCGAGATGTCGCCTCGCGGCGAGTCCGGCAGGCCGGGCACGCGAGATGTCGCCTCGCAGGCGACCATGCGCCCGGCGCGATCTCCTATAATGTGAGCATGCGAGACGGCATCACATTTTCAGGAGGTTTTGCACATGAACGCACAACTTACGGAGCTGGTTTTTCTTCTGGATCGCAGCGGCTCGATGGCCGGGCTGGAGGAGGACACCATCGGCGGGTTCAACGCAATGCTCGAAAAGCAGCGGGGCGCAGAGGGCGAGGCGCTGGCCTCCACCGTGCTGTTCAACGGCGAGAGCGCCGTGCTCCACGATCGGGTGGACGTGCGCAGGGTGGAGCCTATGACGCGGCGGCAGTACGCCGTCGGCGGCTGCACGGCGCTGCTGGACGCGGTGGGCAGGGCGATTTCGCACATCGGCGACATACACAGGCGCGCCCGCGCCGGGGACGTTCCCGGGCATACGCTGTTTGTGATCATCACAGACGGCATGGAAAACGCCAGCCGCCTGTACACCGCGCAGCGCGTGCGGCAGATGATCGGGCGGCAGAAGGCGCGCTACGGCTGGGAATTTCTGTTTCTGGGCGCGAACATGGACGCGGTGGAGACCGCGGCGCGCTTTGGCGTGAGCAGGGACCGCGCCGTGCGCTATCACAGCGACCGGCAGGGCACGCGGCTGAACTACGAGGTCCTGTCCGACGCGGTGTGCGGACTGCGCGCCTCCGCCGCCATCCCGCAGGACTGGGACGCGCGCATACGGGCGGACTACGAAAAGCGCAGGTAGCGGCGCGACGAGGGGGAGGGCCGCATGTCCCTCCCCCTCAGGATGTTGACAAAGTCAACAGACTGACAGGGCGTTGAGAAAGCCCGCAAGCCAAGGAAGCGAGCTTGCAAACAAGGGAGCTTACATGGACGTAAGTGACCGCAGTTTGCAAGCGATGCTGACGCAGGAAGCAAAAATCACTTCCGCTTCTTTTCTTTCAGAAGTGATTTTTGCGTTTGGGGGCTTTGTCAGCGCTCTGAGGGGGAGGGCCGCATGTCCCTCCCCCTTCTCCTGTCCTCTCGCAGCGCGATCAGAAGCGGATGATGCCCTTTTTGAGTATCTTGCGCGAGAGCAGCTTTTCGTAGGCCTCGACCGCGTCCTTGAAGTCGAAGTAGTCGGAGATGAAGTCCCGGATGACCAGCTTGCCCGAGCGGATCCACTCCATGACCTGCGCGTGGGCCTCGCCCTCCTCGCGCTTGCGCGGCATCTGCTGGTAGATCACGCGCCAGTTGTAGTCCGCGGCGCTGAAGTCGATGGTGATCTCCTCCTTCTCGGGAACACCGTAGCACAGCACCGCGCCGCGGTCCTTGATCAGCCCCATGCCCTGATTGACGATGGAGGGGAAGCCCGCCGCGTCGAGCACATAGTCAACGCCCTCGGGATAGAGTGCGCGCACCTGCTTTCGCACGTCCTGCTCCTTGCTGTTGATGACGTGGGCGGCGCCGTTCTTCTTCGCCTCCTCCAGCTTTTCGGGCACGATGTCGCAGGCGATCAGGTTCTTCACGCCCACCAGGTTGAGGAACTTGACGTAGGTCTGCCCCACCGGGCCGCAGCCGATGACGACCACCGAATCCTCGGGGCGGATGCCGAAGTAGCGGATGCAGGAGAGCACCTCGCGGAAGGTGACGATCATGGCGGCGTCCACGGGGTCGATATCGTCGTCGAGCACGGTCTGTGCGAAGGCGCAGTCCGGCGCGTTGGGCGCGGCGGGGTCGCACACCACGGCGTACTCGCTCATCGCGCCCCAGCCGGAGCCGAGGCCGGGCAGGTTCTCCGGGTCCGGATCGACAAAGGGCAGAAGCACCTTGTCGCCGATCTTGAAGGTGGTGACCTTCGCGCCGACCTCCACGACCTCGCCCACGCCCTCGTGGCCGAGCATGATCGGGTACACGGACTCCGGGAAGCCCTTGAACGTGCGGTGGCAGAGCTTGACGTCCGTTCCGCACATGCCGCAGGCGACGGTCCTGACCAGCGCCTGGTATTCGTTGTAGCGGGGCTTGTTGACCTCCTGGATGGAGAGGGTTCCGTCCTTTGCGATGACCAGCGTCTTCATGGTTCGTCCTCCTTGCAGGTTTATATTATTATGTTATTACATTACAATGCAGGTACAGCATACCATATCCGGCGCGAAAAATCAACGGTTTGCGCAAAAATATTTTTCAAATTGTAAATTTCCCTCAAATCGCGCGCGCCCTTCCGGCGGGCCTTCGCGGGCCGGCGCGCCGCACGGATGCGAGAAATATGTGCAGTATGCACAAAGCATGCGCCCCGCCATCGCAAAAAGAGCAGATTTCATGAGAAAACGGAAAATATGTGTTGACTTTTTGCGCAGGAGATACTATAATATGCATACATAATAATGTTACTACAATGCAATGATACGCGCTTTGGCGCACGACGACAGACAAGGAGGTCATACGGCATGTCCATGTTGCAGCATTCCACCCGCGCCTGGGGCTCCCCCAGCCGCTACATTCAGGGCCGTGGAGAATTGAACAACATACGCGCGCACACGCAGGTGTACGGCGCGAAGGTGTTCTTCCTGATCGACACGTTCTTCTTCGACGACATGCGCGCGCGGCTGGAGGCGCTGTACGCAGGCAGCGAGGGCGCAGTAAAGTGCGAGCGCTTCGGCGGCCAGTGCACCGAGGCGGAGATACTGCGCTGCACCGAGGTGGCCTCGGCGCTGCAGCCGGAGGTGGTGGTCGGCATCGGCGGGGGCAAGACGATGGACACGGCCAAGGCCGTTGCGGACAACTACGGCGCGGCCAGCGTGATCGTGCCCACCACGGCCTCCACGGACGCGCCCGCGATGGGCCTTTCGGTGATCTACACCCCAGAGGGCGAGCACATCGGCGCGCGCCACTACAAAAAGAACCCGGACCTCGTGTTGCTCGACACCGAAATCCTCGCCAAGGCGCCGATACGCTTTCTGGTGGCGGGCATGGGCGACGCGCTTTCGACCTGGCTGGAGTGCCGCGCGAACGTGCGCTCCGCCTCGCCCAACTACGTCAACAGCGGCTACGCGCAGACCATCGCCTGTCAGGCCGTGGCAAAGGCCTGCCACGAGACCGTGCTCTCCAAGGGCGTAAACGCGAAGCTGGCCGCGGAGCGCGGGCTGTGCACGCGGGATGTGGAGGACGTGATCGAGGCCAACACGCTGCTCTCCGGCCTCGGCGTGCAGAACGGCTCCTGCGCGGGCGCGCACTCCATCGCCGAGGGCATCACGGTGCTTGCGCCCTGCGCGCGGCTGTTGCACGGCGAGGTGGTGGCCTTCGGCTGTCTGGTGCAGCTCATCGTGGAGGGCGCATGCGCCGGGGAGATCGACCAGATGTACGATTTCTTCAACGCGGTGGGCCTGCCCACGACGTTTGCGGACCTTGGCATCCCCGATGCGACGGACGAGGAGATCATGAAGGTGGCCGAGGCGTCCATGCACTCCTACTGGGACGTGGAGCCCTTCCACGTCGACCCGCAGATGGTGTTTGACGGCATACAGACGGCCAACATACTCGGCATGCGCAAAAAGCGCGCCTGAGCGCTCCCCCGCCCCCGCCGCGCATCCGGACGGCGGGGGCAAAAAAAGCGCGCCGGACGCGCAATGCGCGTCGGCGCGCCTTCAGGCGACGGCCTCAGCCGCGGATCTCCCGGAACAGCGCAGTGGCGGCGGCGGACTTTTCCGCGATGGCGTCGTACTCCCCGGCCTCGACCATGGCGGCGGAGATCATCCAGCTTCCGCCCACGGCCTGTATCTTCGGGTTTTTGAAGTACTCGCCCGCGTTGGCCTGCGAGATGCCGCCGGTGGGGATGAAGCGTATCTGCGGGAACGGGCCGCTCAGCGCCTTGATGGTCTTGAGCCCGCCGTAGCTCTCCGCGGGGAAAAACTTGAACACCTTCACGCCGAGCTTGAGCCCCTGCATGATCTCGCTGGGCGTGACCACGCCCGGCACGATGGGCACATCCAGCCGCGCGGCCTCGGCGATCACGTCCGGGTCGGTCCCGGGGGAGACGAGGAACTTCGCGCCCGCCTCGACGGCCTGACGCGCCTGCTCGACGCTCACGACCGTGCCCGCGCCGACGGTCATTTCAGGCACCTGCTCGGCCACCCTGGCGATGCAGGCGGCGGCCGCGGCGGTGCGGAAGGTGATCTCCATCACGTCGATGCCTCCGCGCAAAAGCGCGCGGGCGGCGGGGACGGCGGTCTCCGGGTCGTTGAGCACGACGACGGGGACGACGCCGCAGGCGGTGAGTTTTTCCATGGAAAGCATCTGGCGTATCCTCCTTTGGTCGGATGATGGGCGCGTCGGGCGCCTTATGGTAATTACATTATAACATTAGCTTTTTGTTTCGTCAAGCGCGTCCTTCGGCTCCGCTCGCTCCTGGGCAATCCCGCAGACGCGCCGCGCGCCAAACAGCAATTTCCCAATATATTGGAGGAAAGGCAAAAAAAGCGCGCCGCCGCGTATTGCAATTTCTTAAAAGTATGATATAATAACAATAGTAACAATCGTATGTAGAGGAGCTTAGAACATGCTTGGAGATCAGAAACTGGACCGTTCCGTGCCCATACCGCTTTACTTCCAGCTCAAGGGCGCGCTGCTGGACGCCATCAAAAGCGGCGAGTACCAGGTGGACAGCATGATTCCCACGGAAAAGGAACTCTCCGAGATGTTTCAGATCAGCCGGACGACCGTGCGCCAGGCCATCACAGAGATGGTGCAGGAGGGCTGGCTGTACCGCATCGCCAGCAAGGGCACGTTCGTCGCGCGGCTGAAGATCAAGCAGGATTTCATCAAGCGGCTGGAGACGTTCAACGAGCAGATCGCCCGCACGGGCTGCAAGCCCAGCACGGAAGTCATCGAGCTCAAGACCGTGGAGATGCCCAAGCAGGTGTGCAACACATTCGGCATCGCGCCGGGCGGGAAGTTCGTGTACCTGTACCGCCGCCGCTTCGCCGACGACGACCCCATCGTCACGGTGGAGACGTACCTCCCCTACGACCGCTGCGCGTTCGTGCTGACGCACGACTTTGTCAAAGAATCGCTCTACGAGGTGCTCTCCACCAACGAAAAGACGCGCATCTGCAGCGTCACGCGCGTGCTGGAGGCGGTCGCCGCCAACGCGCAGGACGTGGAGACGCTCAACATACGCCGCGGAAAGCCCATACAGCTTTCCTCGACCATCGGCTACAACGGCGCGGACGACCCCATCGAGTACTCCATCGCGCGCTATCGCGGCGACCGCAACCGCTTTGAGGTGACGCTGCTGATCGACACGCAGACGAAGTGAGCCGCCGCGCGGCCGGATATCGGGCATCCCCTGAGCGGATGCCTTTTTCCGGGAGATATACGTCATGACAATATGACGTTATACCATCATGGCATTAGGGGGGATCGCACAGATGCTGACCACGGTGCTGGGAAAGCTGGACGCGGCCGCGCTGGGGCACTGTCAGCCGCACGAGCATGTATTCGTGTTGCCGACGCCCGCCTCGGAGCGCAACCCGGCGCTGCGCATCGACGATGAGCGGCGCTCCATCCAGGAGGTGCGCGCCTATCGCGCGTCAGGCGGCGATTCGCTGCTGGACGCACAGCCCACGGACGCGGGGCGCGACCTGGCCGCACTTGCGCGCATAAGCCGCGCGGCCGGCGTGAACATCATCGCCGTCACGGGCTACCACCTGCCCGCGTTCTATCCGGGGAATCACTGGATTTTCGCCGAGGACGAGGCCGCGCTGCGGCGCAGGTTCGAGGCCGAGCTGCTCGAGGGCGTGCAGACGGCGGAGGGCCGCGTGTTTCCCGGCGCGGTCAAGGCGGCCATCGGCCAAAGCGGCCCCGAGGGGCGGCTGGGCGCGTGCCTGCGCGCCGCGGCGGGCGCGGCGGCGACGGCGGGCGTGGCGCTGATCCTGCACACCGAGCGGGGCATCGGCGCGGTGGAGGCCGTGCGCATCTGCGAGGCGCAGGGGCTGGACGCGCGCCGCGTGGCGGTGTGCCACGCCGACCGCCAGGCGACGGACTTCGAGGTGCACGAGCAGATCGCGCGCACGGGCGCGTTCCTGGAGTACGACACCATCGCCCGGTACAAGTATCACGACGACGCGCAGGAGATGCGGCTGATCGCGCACATGCTCGAGCGCGGCTACGAGGCGCAGCTGCTGTTCTCCCTGGACACCACGGCGGCGCGCATGAACAGCTACGAGCCGACCGCGCCGGGGCTGAGCTTCCTGCTGCGCTCGTTCCTGCCCGCGCTGCGCGCGTCGGGCGTTTCGGATCCGGTCCTTCAGCGCATAACGCGGGAAAACCCGCGACGCCTGCTCGCATCGAGATAATACGAACACATTCAAGGAGGAAACGACATGCTGAACTTGCCGGAGAGGGCCTCCAGGCCGACCATGTACTTCATCGGCGTAACGACCGGGCAGTCCTCCATCATGAGGATCTTCCCCATCTGGGCCGAGGCGCTGGGCATCGACGCCTGCATCAAGGGCATCGACATCGCGCTGCACGCGCCCGCGGAGGACTATCGCGCCGCGGTGGAATTCATCAAGAACGACCCCCTGTCCATGGGCGCGTTGGTCACCACGCACAAGATCGACCTCTACAACTCCTGCAAGGACCTGTTCGAGTACTTCGACCCCTACGCCCTGCAGTTCGGCGAGATCTCCTCCATCTCCAAGCTCGACGGCCAGCTGCGCGGCCACGCCAAGGACCCCATCTCCGTGGGGCTCGCGCTGGACGCGTTCCTGCCCGCCGACCACTGGAAGAAGTACCCGCAGGCGCAGGCGTGCGTGCTGGGCGCGGGCGGGAGCTCGCTGGCGGTGTGCGCGTATCTGCAAAACGAAAAGCACGGGCAAAACGTGCCCGCGCGCATCAACATGACCAACCGCTCCGTGCCCCGGCTGGCCGAGGCGGTACACCTGCTGGAGAAGAGCCGCGTGCCCATGAGCTACCACCTGTGCCCCCGGCCGGAGTGGAACGACAAGGTCGTGGAGGCGCTGCCCGAGGGCTCGCTGGTGATCAACGCCACGGGCATGGGCAAGGACCGCCCCGGCTCGCCGCTGACCGACGCGTGCGCGTTCCCCAAAAACGGCATGGTGTGGGAGTTCAACTACCGCGGCACGCTGGAGTTCATGCATCAGGCGGAGGCGCAGAAGGACGCGCGCGATCTGACCATCGAGGACGGCTGGACGTACTTCATCCACGGCTGGACGCAGGTCATCGCCGAGGTGTTCCACATAGACATCACCGGCGAGCGGCTGGCGATGTGCGACCGTCTGGCGCGCTAGGGAGGGCTTTGTCATGAAACAGAAGGTGCTCGTCACGCCGCGCTCCTACGGAAAGGGCATGCCCGAGCTGTTCGACATGCTGGAGGCGGCGGGCTGCGAGGTGGTCCGCAACGAAAGCGGCGGCATCCTCGAGCGGGAGGCCATGAAGGCGCTGATCGCGGACTGCGCAGGCGTGATCGTGGGCGTGGACCCGCTGGACGCGGACGTGCTCGCCTGCGCGCCCAAGCTTCGCGCCGTGGCCAAGTACGGCGTGGGCGTGGACAACATAGACATGGACTACTGCCAGGCGCACGGCATACGGGTGAGCCGCACCGTGGGCGCGAACAGCGAGGCCGTGGCCGACTACGCGATGGCGCTGATGCTGGCCGTGGCGCGCAAGGCGCCGCTGATCGACCGCCGATGCCGCGCGCTGGACTGGGGCAAGATCACCACGCGGGACGTGAGCCACGCGACGCTCGGCCTGTTCGGCCTGGGCGCGATCGGCAGGCATGTGGCCCGCCGCGCGCAGGGCTTCGACATGCGCGTGATGGCCTACGACCCTTACTGGCCGGAGGAGTTCGCGCAGGCAAACGGCATCGAGCGCGCCGAGCCGGACGACATATTCAGGCGCGCGGACTTTATCTCGCTGCACCTGCCGCTTTCGCCCGAGACGCGCAACTTCGTGGGCGAGCGGGAAATATCGCTGATGAAGCGCGACGCGGTGCTGATCAACACCGCGCGCGGCGGGCTGATCGACGAAAAGGCGCTGCTTCGCGCGCTGCAGGAGGGCCGCATCTACGGCGCGGGCCTGGACGCGTTTGCGCACGAGCCGCCGGAGGACGAGGCGTGGTTCTCGCTGGAGAACGTGGTGCTCGGCTCGCACTGCGCGGCCTCCACCACGGGCGCGACGCGCAACATGGGCCGCATGGCCACGGAAAACCTGCTGCGCGATCTGGGATAGGGAGGTTTTCGCATGAAGTACATACTCGCCCACGACCTGGGCACATCGGGCAACAAGGCCACGCTGTTTTCCGAGGAGGGGAAGCTCGTCGGCTCGACCGTGTACGCCTACGGCTGCCACTACTTCAACGACAACTGGGCTGAACAGGACCCCGCGGACTGGTGGACCTCCATCTGCGAGACGACGCGCGCGCTCATCGCCAGGACGGGCGTGGACCGGCGCGACATCGCTGCGGTCTCCTTCAGCGGGCAGATGATGGGCTGCCTGTGCGTGGACCGGCAGGGGCGGCCGCTGCGGCCCTCCATCATCTGGGCGGACCAGCGCGCGCAGGCGCAGCAGCGCGCCATTGGCGAGCGCATCGCGCTGGAGGACTACTACCGCATCGTCGGCCACCGCAACGCCGCCAGCTACGGGCTGCAAAAGCTGATGTGGGTGCGCGACAACGAGCCGGACATCTACCGCCAGACCTACAAGACGCTCAACGCCAAGGACTACATCGTGTTCCGGCTCACCGGCAAGTTCTGCACGGAGCCCTCGGACGCGTCTTCCAACGCCTGCGTGGACCTGAACACGCTCTCGTGGTCGGAGAAGATCGTGGACATCTCCGGCATCGACCCGGACAAGCTGCCGGAGATACTGCCCTCGACGCATGTGGCGGGCGGCGTGACGCGCGCGGCCGCGGAGGAGACGGGGCTGCACGAGGGGACGCCCGTGGTGCTCGGCGGCGGCGACGGCGTGTGCGCCAACGTCGGCGCGGGCTCGGTGCGGCCGGGAAAGACGTTCAGCTACGTCGGCTCCTCCTCGTGGATCGCCTCCACCAGCGAAAAGCCCGTGTTCGACCCGCAGATGCGCACCGTCACCTGGGCGCACATCGTGCCCGGCCTGTACGCGCCCAACGGGACCATGCAGTCCGCGGGCGGGAGCTACGCGTGGCTGAAAAACCAGGTGTGCCGCTACGAGACCGAGCAGGCGGCGCAGCGCGGCGTGAGCCCCTATGATCTGATCAACGCGCAGATCGAGCAGAGCCCCGTGGGCGCGAACGGCGTGATCTTCCTGCCGTACCTGCTGGGCGAGCGCGCCCCGCGCTGGAACCCGGACGCGAAGGCGGCATTCCTGGGCCTGAAGATGGAAAACGAGCGCAAGGACATGCTGCGCAGCGTGCTCGAGGGCGTTACGATGAACCTGGCCGTGATCCTGGACATACTGCGCGAGCACCTTGAGATACGCGACATACTCGTCATCGGCGGCGGCGCCAAGGGCGCGGTGTGGCGCAAGATCATGGCGGACGTGTATGACGCGCGCATCACCGTGCCCACGCTGCTGGAGGAGGCCACCTCCATGGGCGCGGCGGTGACCGGCGGCGTGGGCGTGGGGCTGTTTGACAGCTTCGACGCCATCGACCGCTTCATCACCATCGACTCTGTGCAGGAGCCCGACCCCGAGGCCGTGGCGGCCTACCGCCCGGTGCGGGAGCTTTTCGAGCTGTGCTATACATCGCTTCTGCCCGTCTATCGCAAGATGGCGGACAGGCGCTGACGCGGATTGCATTGGAGGAAGATAACATGCAGACACCCAAACTCTTTACGCTGCTGCCCGAGGAGTGGGTCGCCACGCCCGACGGCATGACCGTGGACCGCAACGGCGACCTGATCCTCTCCTGCCCCAACTTTGCCAACATGCAGCTCAAGTCCTGCGTGCTTCGCATCACCCCGGACAGGCAGATCACCAAGTGGTTCGACGTGCCGGTCAACCCCGCGACGGGCGAGGCGCGCACCATGGGCCTGGAGTTCGGCCCCGACGGCGATCTGTACATGGTGGACAACCCCGGCTGGACCGGCCGCCCGGACCTGGTGCGCACGGGGCGCATACTGCGCATACACTTCAACGAAAAGGGCGAGTACGAGTCCTTCCGCGTGGTGGCCGACGGCATGGAGCACCCCAACGGCCTGCGCATACGCGGCGACCAGCTCTACGTCACGCAATCGACGATGGAGCTTGTCAAAACGCCGTCGGGCAAGCTGATGAGCTGCGTGTACCGCTTCCATCTGGACGATGAGAACGTACACTGCGCAAACACGCTGGAGGACGAGAACATACTCTGCACGTTCATCACCGAGAATCCCCTGTGCCAGTACGGCGTGGACGGCATCGTGTTCGACCGCGAGGGCAGGCTCGTGATCGGGAACTTCGGCGACGGCTCCGTCTGGCGGCTGACGCTGGACCCCACCGGCACGCGCATGATCGACAAGGAGCTGTGGTGCTGCGACCCGGACAACCTCAAGACCACCGACGGCATGACCATCGACGGCAACGGCAACATCTATGTGGCGGACTTCTCCGCCAACGCCATCGGCAAGATCTCGCCCGAGGGCAAGATCACGCGCATCGCCCAGTCGCCGGACTGCACCGGCTGGGAGGGCGGGCTGGACGAGCCCGGAGAGCCGTGCGTGTGGATGGGCAAGCTCATCGTATCCTGCTTTGACTGCGTGGTGGACGACCAGAAGGTCAACACAGCGCACGAGGTGCCGGCCACCATGGCCATGCTAGACCTGGAGGACTGAGCCGCCCCGCTTCGGCGCCCCGCCGTGCGACATTGCGGGGCGCCATTCCAAATCACTATATCGTAATGTAGTTACAATATTGCAATATGCCTGTTTTCGCACATAAATCGGCGAAATGCGTAAGTTTTTATGCATTTTTTGCTCATATTGCGTGCCTTTTCATGATTAACCGTAGGAAAGCCCACAAAAACATTAATTGAAAATTTCGTTTTGGTATTGACAAATGGCTCGGATTGCTTATAATTAAATATAACGTTCCTAGGTAATAATGTCATGATATATCGAACAACCCACGCGACATGCTCTATCGAACAACCCATGTGGCGTTCCCGCCCGGCGTTTCGCCGGAAAAGCATAGAAGGAGGAAACAACATGAAGAAGGTTCTGTCTCTGGTACTGGTCCTGATGATGATCGTCGCCGGCGCTGCGATCGCCGAAGTCGATTACGCGGACCTGAAGTCGTTCACGATCGATCCTGCGCAGATCCCGCAGGAGACGCTGGATACCACGCTGTACGTCGCGGTCTCCGTGCGCGACCTGACCAACCCCTACATCGCCACCATCGCCGAGGGCATGAACATGTTCTGCGCCTATCTGGACAGCATCGGCCAGAAGTATGAGACCCAGATTCTCGACTCCGGCGGAGACTCCAACGTGGAAGTGCAGAACATGGCCTCCTTCGCGGCGCGCGCCGGCGGCAATGCCATCGCCTACGCCGACCCGAACGAGAACACCATCGCCTGATCGCTGGCCGAGGCCATGGGCGAGTCCGGCGGCTATGTCGGCACCGCCTGGAACAAGGAAGACGACGTCTCCCCCATGGACCTGGACAACTGGGTGTGCCACACCTCTCCGGATAACGTGCTGGGCGGCTACAACACCGCTGTGGCGCTGTTTGAGTCCATCGGCGGCGAGGGCCAGGTGTTCTGCGTCGAGGGCATGCTGACCAACACCGCCTCCATCGACCGCGTGAAGGGCTTCTATCAGGCCGTCGAGGAGTATCCGGGCATCGAGGTCGTGCTGGACGACACCGCCAACTGGAACACCACCGAGGCGCTGACGCTGGTGGAGACCAACCTGACCAAGTATCCGGACGTCAAGGGCATCTGGTGCGCCAACGACAACATGGCCACCGGCGCTCTGCAGGCGCTGGACGCCGCGGGCCTGCTGGGCAAGGTCGGCGTGACCGGCTTTGACGCCAACACCGACATCGTGCAGGCGATCGCCGACGGCAACGCCACCGCGACCATCTCCTCCAACGGCTACCTCCAGGGCGGCTACACGCTGGCGCTGTGCTACGCGGTGTGGACCGGTCTCTTGGACGTGACGCAGATCCCCGAGGACTACCGCATCTTCGCCACGCCCTCCACGACCATCACCGCGGAGAACGTAGAGGAGTACATGTCCGTCGTTCCCGAGTACGACTTCTCGCAGGTCTACTTCTGGAAGGCCGACTGATCAGGGTTTCCGGACGGCTCGGGGGGCTGGGTATTTGCCCAGCCCCCTGGCACATATCACGGCGTCGCAGCGCCGCGCTCCTTCATGCTCTGGCAACGCGGCAGAACGGTTTTGCTCATCCGAATAGACACCGGCGGCAGGGCGCCGCCGTCCAACGAACGGAGTGAATGCGAATGTCCAATGTGAGAACTTCAAACATGACGATCACCCAGGAGTTTGCCGAAAAGGTGCGGCAGGCAAACTCCAAGGATCGGATCATGCGCGTAGCGCCGATTCTGGTGCTGGTGGTGATGATCCTGGTGTTCAGCGCGCTATGCGGTTTTAACGTGTTCCTGGCGCCGAGCAACATCGTGGCCATCCTCAAGCAGCTGGCCATACCGCTGTGCGTGGCGCTGGGGCTGACGTTTGTAATCATGATCGGCTCCATCGACCTTTCCATCAACGGCGTGGTGGGCATGGCGGGCTCGTTCGCGGGCGTGCTGGTGGCAAACGAGGTGTTCGACTTCAACCTGGGCCTGCTGGGCGTGATGCTGGCGGTGCTCGCGGCGGTGGTGGTCGGCTTTCTGATCGGCGTGATTCATGTGTATCTGCGCGTGCCCTCGTTCATGGTCTCCTTCGCGTTTATGTACATATGTCAGGGCCTGGGCCGCGTTTCCTATCATTCGCGCATCCTCAAGATCACCGACCCGGTGATGATCCGCCTGGCGAACCTGTCCATTGCGGGCGTGCCGTTCATCACTTGGGTGGCGCTTGTGATGTTTGTGATCTGCCTGCTGATCCAGCAGTACACGGCCTTCGGCCGCCACGTCTACGCCGTGGGCACCAACGAGGCGATCCCCCGCTCGGTGGGCGTGAACGTGGGCTGGGTGAAGGTGCGCGTGTTCATGCTGGCGGGCCTGCTCAGCGGCGTGGCGGGCGTGCTGGGCGCGATTCGCCTGGGCATCGGCCAGATACAGATCGGCGACAATCAGATGTTCCCCGCGCAGGCCGCGGTGGTCATCGGCGGCACGGCGCTCAGCGGCGGCAAGGGCGGCGTGCAGCGCACGCTGGTGGGCGTGCTGATCATGACCATACTCAACAACGGACTGTTGATGTGCAATGTCAGCGCCTACATCACCGACGGCGTGCAGGGCCTGATCATACTCATCTGCGTGATTCTGACCTGCGAGCACGGCAAGACCGTCATCAGCAAGTAGAGGGGAGGATGCACATGGAAAACAAACGACCGCTCTTTACGGCAAAGGACATCACCAAATCCTTCTCCGGCACGCAGGCGCTCAAGGGCGTGGACCTGGAGGTCTACCCGGGCGAAATCGTCGGTCTGGTGGGCGAGAACGGCGCGGGCAAGAGCACGCTTTTGAAGATCATCATCGGCGCGCAGCCGCAGTCCTCGGGCACGATGACCATGCACGGCCAGAGCTATGAGCCGAAAAACCCCATGGACGGCAATCGCGCGGGCATCGGCATGGTATTTCAGGAGCAGAGCCTGATCGTGAACCTGAACGTGGCGCAGAACATATTCTTCGGGCACGAAAAGAACTTCCGCAGGCGCGGCTTCATCCGCTGGAAGCAGATGTACCGCGAGGCGGAGGAGGTGCTGGCCAACTGCGACATCACCAACATACCCGTGCGCAAGAAGGTGCTCGACCTCAACTTCGCCACCCGCCAGATGGTGGAGATCGCCAAGGTGGTCAACGTGGCAAAGCGCGACGACGGCGAGAGCTGCCTGATCCTTCTGGACGAGCCGACCTCGGTGCTCAACGAGGAGGAAGTGCTCACGCTGTTTAAGCAGATGCGCAAGCTGGCCGACCGCGGCCACGCGATCGTGTTCGTTTCGCACCGCCTGGACGAGATATTGTCCATCACCGACCGCATCTACGTCTACAAGGACGGCACGAGCGTGGGCACCGTGCCCACCAGCGAGGCCAACGAGGCGCTTTTGTATGAAATGATGGTGGGCCGCAACTCCACCAACGAGTACTTCCAGCTCGACCGGCAGGTTCCCCCGCAGGACGAGGTGGTGCTCGAGGCGCGCAATCTGGGCAAGTTCGGCGTGTTCAAGGACATCAACTTCAAGCTGCACAAGGGCGAGATTCTCGGCTTTTGCGGCGTGGTCGGCTCGGGCAAGGAGGAGATCTGCTCGGTGCTGTGCGGCGACGAGGACCCCACCTGCGGCGAGATACTGCTGCACGGGCAGCCGGTGAAGTTCTCCTCGCCGGAGAAGGCGCGCAAGCACAGCATACTGATGATTCCCAAGGAACGCCTGTTTGAGGGCATCGTGGGCATGCTGCCCGTGGAGGACAACATTGCGCTGTCCAACCTGGAGAAGATGCGGCAGGGCGCGTTCGTCTCGCCCGCGAAGATCAACCGTCAGGCCACCGAGTGGATCGACCGGCTCAACATAAAGACCAGCGGCCCCAAGGCGCTGATCATGTCCCTGTCCGGCGGCAACCAGCAAAAGGTCGTCTTCAGCCGCGCGCTGGCCAGCCAGAGCGACATCATCATACTCAACCATCCCACCCGCGGCGTGGACGTGGGCGCGCGCGAGGAAATCTACACGCTGATTCGCGAGATCGTGGCGCAGGGCAAGAGCGTGATTCTGCTGGGCGACACGCTGGATGAGTGCATCGGCATGTCCTCGCGCATCATCGTCCTGCAGGACGGCCTGATCACGGCGGAGTTCGACGCGCAGGCCGAGAATAAGCCCAGCCAGGTGGACGTCGTCAGCCACATGATGTAAGGAGGGACCGGCAAATGAGCGAAACGACCATCAAAAAGCGCGCATTCAAGCGGGAAAACCTGATGCGCTATATCAGTCTGGTGTCCATCATCGTGCTGGCGTTTGCCTTTGAGGCCATGCAGCCCAACTTTCTGGGGCGGATGAACGTCGCCGGCATGCTGCGCGACAACGCCGCGCTGCTGGTGATGGCGGTGGGCATGACCTCGATACTGATCTTCGGCTCCATCGACCTGTCCATGGGCGCGATGTGCTCTGTGGCGAACGTGCTGTATGTGCGCATCGTAGTGCTGTTTTCCAACCACTACGAGGCCGCGGGCGTGGAGGAGCCCAACGCGCTGGGCGCGATGATCGTGGCCACGCTGGCGTGCGTGCTGGTGGGCCTGATCTCCGGCTTTCTGCTGGGCGTGATTCATGTGAAGCTGAAGGTGCCCTCGTTCATCGCGTCTCTGGGCTTCATGTCCGTTTGGACGAGCGCGGCGTACCTGATCTCCAACCGCGCGGAGTCCATTCCGCGGAAGATGAGCACGGCCTCCGACTGGTACAGGATCGCCTTCTTCGGCGATTGGATACCGCTGCCGCTGATCATCGCGCTGGTGATCGCCGTCGTGTTCTACATACTGCAGAGCCGCACGGTGTTTGGCCGCACCATATTCTCCATCGGCGGCAACGAGCGCGCATCGCGCATCGCGGGCATGGGCGTGGACCGCACCAAGATCATCATCTTCTCGCTGGCGGGCATGTGCGCGGCGCTGGGCGGCGTGTTCCTGGCCTCGAAGATCAAGTCCTCCGACCCGACGCTGGGCGACCCGTACACGCTGATGATCGTCGCCTCGTGCGTGCTGGGCGGCACGTCGCTCTCGGGCGGCAAGGGCTCCTGCCTGGGCACGATTCTGGGCGCGCTGACCGTCACGGTCATCAAAAACGGCCTGACGTTCATCGGCGTGGACGCCTACTGGCAGGACGTGGTGTTCGGCCTGTTCGTGCTGGCGATGATCGTGTTGTCCATCGACCGCTCCAAGTCCACGCGCGGCATCGCGGTCAAGTGAGCCGCCGCGGCGTGTAAAATTCCTGCGGGCGTGTAAAATTCCCGCGAACCCTTGAAGCCGGACGCGGCCTGTGCTATAATATCTAGTGCATGACCACGCGGATGCCGGCCCCGCCGGAGGGCCGACAGTCCGGTGACAAAGAGGTGAATACCATGAAGGAAAAAATCCATCCGAATTACGGCAAGGCGATCGTGCGCTGCGTTTGCGGCGAGACGTTTGAGACTGGTTCCGTGAAGAAGGAAATGCGCGTGGATATCTGCTCCAAGTGCCATCCCTTCTACACCGGCAAGCAGAAGCTGGTCGACAGCGGCGGACGCGTGGACCGCTTCAAGAAGCGCTACGGCATGTAGCCACACTCGGACGCCGGGAGAGGTTTATCCTCCTCCGGCGTTTTCGTATGCTCTGGAGGCGTTATGCGTGTGCTTGCGTGGCGCGCCGATGCGGCGCGCAGACTGGAGGCGGCCGGAAGCCCCGACCCGGCGGCGGACGCGCGACTTCTGTGCTGGGGCGATTCCCTGCGCGAGCTGTCCTCGCAGGAGGAGGCGCGGCTTGAGGCGCGGCTTGCGCGCCGCCTGGCCGGGGAGCCTGTGCAGTATGTGCTGGGCAGCGCGTGGCTGATGGGGCTGGAGTTTCTCGTGGACGCGCGCGTGCTCATCCCGCGACAGGACACCGAGGCGCTGTGCGAGGCGGCGCTGGAATTTCTGCGCGGGCGGGAGGGCGCGCGCGTGCTGGATTTGTGCACGGGCAGCGGCGCGATCGGGCTGAGCATCGCCCAGCTGTGCCCCGGCGCGCACCTGACGCTCGCGGACGTGAGCGCGGGCGCATGCGAGGTGGCGGCGCGCAACCGCGACCGGCTCGGCCTGCGCGCGGACGTGGTCTGCGGCGACCTGTTCTGCCCCGTGCGCGGCAGGCAATTCGACCTGATCTGCTGCAACCCGCCCTACATCCCCACGGCCGACCTGGACGGCCTGCAAAGGGAGGTTCGCCAAGAGCCGCGCATCGCGCTCGACGGCGGCGCGGACGGGCTGGACTTTTATCGCCGCATCGCCGGGGAGTACCGCGCGTTTCTCCGGCCCGGCGGCGCGCTGATGCTGGAGATCGGCTGGGATCAGGCCGAGGCCGTGCGCGCGCTGTTCGCGGGCGGCGAGGTCGTGCGCGACCTGTGCGGGCGCGACCGCGTGATCGTGATACGGGAGTGAATCTGTTTATGGAAAGAAGTCAGGCGGAACAGGCGCGGGTGCTTTCGCAGCTCGAGAGCGTGGAGGCGCGCTATGAGGAGCTGTCCATCCGCATCACATTGCCGGAGGTCATCGCCGACACGCAGCTTTTCGCGCAGCTGATGCGCGAGCACAGCGAGCTTGCGGAGCTGAACGAGATCGCGCGGGGCTGCCGCGAGCTCGCCCGGCAGATCGGGCAGGCGCACGAGCTGCTCGCCGACCCGGACATGGCGGACATGGCGCGCGAGGAGCTGGAAGATCTCGAGCCCCGGCTGCGCGAGGAGCTGCACAAGGCGCGGCTGGCGCTCTTGCCCAAGGACCCGGACGACCGCAAAAACGCCGTGCTGGAGGTGCGCGCGGGCGCGGGCGGCGACGAGGCCGGCCTGTTCGGCGCGGAGCTTCTGCGCATGTACCAGCACTACGCCGACCGGCAGGGCTGGAAGTGGGAGCTGATCGAGGACGGCTCCACGGAGCTGGGCGGCATCAAGGAGAGCGTGGCGCTCATCTCCGGCAAAAACGTGTTTGAAAAGTTGAAGTTTGAAAGCGGCGTGCACCGCGTGCAGCGCGTCCCCGTCACCGAGAGCTCGGGCCGCATACACACCTCCACCGCCACGGTGGCGGTGCTTCCCGAGGCGGAGGACGTGGAGGTGGAGGTGGACCCCGCGGATTTGCGCATCGACACCTATCGCGCCTCCGGCGCGGGCGGGCAGCACGTCAACCGCACGGATTCCGCCGTGCGCATCACGCACATCCCCACGGGGCTGGTGGTCACCTCGCAGGACCAGCGCTCGCAAATTCAGAACCGCGAAAAGGCCATGCGCGTGCTCAAGTCCCGCCTGTACGAGATGGAGCGCGAAAAGCAGGAGGGCGCCTACGCCGACCGCCGCCGCCTGCAGGTGGGCACGGGCGACCGCTCCGAGCGCATACGCACCTACAACTTCCCGCAGGGCCGCGTGACCGACCACCGCATCGGGCTCACGCTCTACCGGCTGACGGACGTGCTGGAGGGCGACCTTGACGAGATCATCACCGCGCTGACGCTGGCCGAACAGACGGCGCTGATGGAGAAGCAGGCATGAGGACCGAGCTTTTGACGCCCACGGACGAGGCCATTGCGCGGGCGGGCGCGCTTCTGCGCGCCGGAAAGGTGGTGGGCTTCCCCACCGAGACGGTCTACGGGCTGGGCGCGAACGCGCTGGATGCGAGCGCCGTGGACAAGATATTCGCCGCCAAGGGGCGGCCCGGGGACAATCCCCTGATCGTACACATCGCGGACGCGGACGCGCTCGCGCCGCTGATCCGGGGCGAGCCGTCCGCCGCCGCGCGCGCGCTGATGGACGCCTTCTGGCCCGGGCCGATGACGCTCATCTTTCCCCGCAGCGGGCGCGTGCCCCTGCGGGTGACGGCGGGGCTCGACACCGTGGCCGTGCGCATGCCCTCGCACGCGGTGGCGCGCGCGCTCATCCGCGCGGCGGGCGTGCCGGTGGCCGCGCCCAGCGCCAACCGCTCCGGCCGGCCGAGCCCGACCACGGCGCGGGACGTGCTGGAGGACATGGACGGCCGCGTGCCGCTGATTCTGGACGGCGGCGCGTGCGGCGTGGGCCTGGAATCCACGGTGATCGACCTGACCGGGGGGTGCACGCGCGTGCTGCGCCCGGGCGGCGTCACGCAGGCGCAGATCGCGTCCGTCGCGGGCGCGTGCGAGGTCGATCGCGCGGTGCTCGCGCCGCTCGGCGAGGGCGAGCGGCCGCGCTCGCCGGGCATGAAGTACAGGCACTACGCACCGCGCGGCGAAGTGACGGTGTTTCGCGGGCCGGACGCCGCCGAAAAGATCATCCGCCGCTACGACGCGTGCGAGGGCGCGCTGATCCTCGCGCTGGAGGGCCACGTTCCCCTCTACGGCGCGCGGCGCGTGCTGTCCTTGGGCGCGGACGCGCGGGACATGGCCGCAAACCTGTTCGGCGCGCTGCGCGAGGCCGACCGGCTGGGCGCGCGGGAGATACTCTGCGAGGGCGTGGAGCCCACGGGCGTGGGGCTGGCGGTGATGAACCGGCTCCTGCGTGCGGCGGCGTTCCGCGTGGTGGACTGACAAGAGGAGGAGCGCGCATGCCGCAGCACGTCGTCGTGGTCGATTACGACCCCGCCTGGCCGGAGATGTACGCCGCGGAGGCCGCGCGGCTGCGCCGCGCGCTGGGTGAAAACTGCGTATCCATCCACCACATCGGCAGCACGGCGGTCCCCGGACTGGCCGCGAAGCCGATCATCGACATGCTGCCCGTGGTGCGCTCTCTGGAGGCGGTGGACCGCGCGGCGGACGCGCTTGCGCGCCTGGGGTACGAGTGCCTCGGCGAGTTCGGCATACCCGGCAGGCGCTACCTGCGCAAGGGCGGGGACGAGCGCACGCATCAGGTACACGTCTTTGCCGAGGCGGACGAGGCAAACATACGCCGCCACATCGCGTTTCGGGATCATCTGCGCGCGCACGAGGCCGACCGGGACGCCTACGCGCGCCTCAAGCGCGCGCTCGCGCAGGCGCACCCCTACGACATAGAGGCCTACTGCGAGGGCAAGGCGGCGTTCGTGCGCGCGCTCGAGCGCAGGGCGCTCGGCGAGGGCCGCGCTTGACGCGGGCGCGCGGTTTCTGTACAATGGAATGGGCCGCCGGGGGCGGCGCATGAGGCGTTTGAGGGAGGAGATCCGCTTGCTGCAATGGAGGACCTGTCTGCGCGTGGGCGTCACGGTGGCGGTGCTGTTCCTGTTCACGCATTACTGGGGCGCGGTCTCCGGCGTGCTGAGCCTGATCTTCAGCGCGATATGGCCGCTGATCCTGGGCGCGGGCATCGCCTACATCGTCAATACGCTGATGCGCTTTTATGAGCGGCACTACTTTCCGCGCTCGCGCAGGCGCTGTCTGATCCGCTCGCGCCGCGCGGTATGCATGACGGCCTCCTACCTGACCATCATACTGATCGTGGGGCTGATCATACTGCTGGTGGTGCCGGAGCTGATCCGGGCGATACAGCTTCTCATCAGCGGGACGCCCGCCCTGCTGGAGTGGCTGAACGCGCTGTTACAGGAGCACCCGGAGATCGCCGAATACCTGCCCGAGGCGGAGGCCGTGCTCGGCAAGATCGGTGCGGACTGGCAGCAGACGCTCACGCAGGTGCTCGACTGGCTGGGCGGCGGCCTCGGCGGCGTGATGAACTCGATACTGACCACGGTCTCGGGCGTGTTCTCCGGCGCGGTCACGCTGGTGATGGGCGTGATGTTCTCCTTCTATATCCTCTACAGCAAGGAGCGGCTGTGCGCGCAGGCAAACCGGCTGATGCGCACATACATGCGGCCCGCGTGGGTGGAAAAGACGCGCTATGTGCTGGGCGTGCTCGACGACAGCTTCCACCGCTACATCGTCGGCCAGTGCATCGAAGCCGTCATCCTCGGAATGCTGTGCATGCTGGGCATGCTCGCCTTCGGCTTCCCCTACGCCACGATGATCGGCACGCTGGTGGGCGCGACGGCGCTGATCCCCATCGCGGGCGCGTACATCGGCGCGGGCGTGGGCGCGATACTGATCCTGACCATATCGCCCGTGGAGGCCGTGCTGTTTTTGCTGTTCATCATCGTATTGCAGCAGCTCGAGGGCAACCTCATCTATCCGCGCGTGGTGGGCACGTCGCTGGGGCTGCCCGCGCTGTGGGTGCTGGCGGCCATCACGGTGGGCGGCAGCATGATGGGCGTCGGCGGCATGCTGCTGGCCGTGCCGCTGACGGCGGCCGCGTATCGGCTGATCCGCACGGACGTGCGGCGCCGCGAGGGCGCGCGCGCCGAGGCGCAGGCCCCCGCGGACGGGCAATAGATGCCAGGGCGTTGAGAAAGCCCGCAAGGCAAGGAAGCGAGCCTGCAAACAAGGGAGCTTACATAGACGTAAGTGACCGCGGTTTGCAGGCGAAGCTGACGCAGGAAGCAAAAATCACTTCCGCTTCTTTTCTTTCGGAAGTGATTTTTGCGTTTGGGGGCTTTGTCAGCGGTCTGGGCGCCCGCTCCTCGATTAAGTGGAACGGGCGCTTCTCTGTTTTTGGGTCAATCCTTGACGATCACGGCGACGAGCACGAGGTCCGTGTCGCCCACGCTCTCTACCGAGTGGCCGTGGCCGGAGAATGTGGCCATCGAATCGCCGGGGTGGACGAGCACCTCTGTCTCGTCGTCCATCACGCGGCCCTCGCCCTCCAGAAACAGAAACAGCTCCGTCTCATTCTCGTGGACGTGATAGCCGATGGACGCGCCCGGCGCGAGCCGTATCTCGGAAAACAGGCGCGCGTTTGCGGGGAGCTCTTTGCTGGCGGGGGTCAGAAGCGCCGCGCCGTTGCCGCCGCGCATGGCCTCCCGGCGCTGTGTCTGCCGCTCTTGTTTGCGTGTGATCATGTTCAATCCACCTCCATACAACGATTATAGCATCCGCGCGCGCCGCGCACAACGTTTTTTACACAATATCATGGAAAAGCGGCGAGTGTTGTGCTATAATGTGCGCGTCGGCATTCTCAGCAAGCCGAACACGGAATCCCCGCTTCAAACATTCGTAGGGTATCGGACGCGAACTCGAACGGAGGAAAATCACATGACCATGACGCAAAAGCAGGCCACGCGCTCGCTCACGCTCACCGCGATGTTCGTCGCGCTGGTCGCCCTGCTGGGGCTGACCCCGCTGGGCATCATCCCCCTCGGCTTTATCAACGTGACCATACTGCACATACCCGTCGTCATCGGCACGCTCGTGCTCGGCCTGCGGGGCGGGCTGATCCTGGGCTGCACGTTCGGGCTGGTCAGCACGCTGCGCGCCTTTGGCATTCCCCTGCCCGCCTCGGCGCTCGTGTCCAACCTGATGGCGGAGAGCCCGCTTCTGGTGATCGTGATGAGCATGTTCCCGCGGCTGATGGTGCCGCTGGTCACGCACGGCGTGTATCGCCTGATCGACGGCCGGGGCGCGCGAATCTATGTATCCGTGCCCGTGGCGGCGGTCGCGGGCACGCTGACCAACACGGTGCTGTACCTGGGGCTGATGCTGCTGTTTTACGCGATGACCGCGCTGGATACGGCGGCCGTGCTGGGGCTGATCCTCGGAACGGGCGCCATTGGCGGCGGGAGCGAGGCTGTGGTGGCGGCGCTGATCTCCACGCCCGTGGTGGTCGCGCTCAGAAAAATACAGAAGAAGTAGGGAAGAACGCATGATCCTCGCGCTTGACATCGGCAATTCCAACATCAAGGTCGCGCTGTTTGACGGCCTGGAGCAAAAGACGTACTTTCGCCTCTCGTGCGATCGCAACAAGTCCTCGGACGAGTACGGCGTGACGCTTCTGAGCATGCTGCGCCACGCGGGATACGGGCCGCAGGACGTGCACGGCATCGCGTTTTCCTCGGTGGTGCCCACCATCAACTTCACCATCGAGCACATGTGCAGGAACTACTTCGGCATAGAGCCGATGAGCGTGCAGCCCGGCATCAAGACGGGCATCAACATAAAGTACGAAAACCCGCGGGAGCTGGGAAGCGACCGCATCGCCAACGCCGTGGCCGCCTACGAGCTCTACGGCGGGCCGTGCATCACCATAGACTTCGGCACCGCCACGTCCTTTGGCGCCATTTCCCGGCGCGGCGAGTTTCTGGGCGGCGCGATCTGCCCGGGCATCAAGCTGGCGGCGGAGGCGCTGACCGAGCGCACGGCGAAGCTGCCCCGCTTCGAGCTGCAAAGGCCGGAGGCGGTCATCGGCAGAAACACCGTGGCGAACATGCAGTCCGGCATCGTCTACGGCTACATCGGGCAGGTGAGCTATCTGATCGAGCGGATGAAGCGCGAGCTGGGCGCGCCCGAGGCCAAGGTGATCGCCACCGGCGGCCTAGCGCTGCTGATCGCGGAGGACTCGAGCGTGATAGACGTTCTGGACGGACTTCTGACGCTGAAGGGGCTGTGTCTGATCTATGAAAAAAATGCCGTGTGAGCTCGCCCGCCGCTGCGTGGAGACGCCCATCGGGCCGATGACGCTCGCCGCGGACGGCGAGGCGCTGGTGGAGGCGCGCTTTGGCCGCTCCCCCTTTGCGGACGGGGGCGGCGTGCTCGACCAGGCCGAGCGTGAGCTTCAGGAGTACTTTTCCGGCCGGCGGCGCGCGTTCGACGTGCCGCTGCGCCCGCGCGGAACGCCGTTTCAGCAGCGCGTGTGGCAGGCGCTGCGGGGCATTCCCTACGGACAGACGCGCGCCTATCAGGACGTGGCGCGCGCCGTGGACGCGCCGCGGGCCTGCCGCGCCGTGGGCGGCGCGAACCACAAAAACCCCCTGCCGGTGTTCATCCCCTGCCATCGCGTGATCGGCCGCGGCGGCGCGCTCGTGGGCTACGCGGGCGGGCTGGAGGCGAAGAAGCGGCTGCTGGAGCTGGAGGGCGCGCTTTGATCTTTCCATATACAGGCAGGGAGATGGAATACCTGCGCGGGCGCGACGCGAAGCTGGGCGCGTGGATAGACCGCCTCGGGCACATCCGGCGCGAGATGATCAGCGAGCCGTTCGCGGCGCTTATGCACGCGGTGACGGGGCAGCAGGTGTCCTCCAAGGCGCAGGCGAGCGTGTGGGCGCGGCTGCTTGCGCGCGGGCTGGACCGGCCGGAGGCCGTGCTCGCCATGCCGGAGGATGAGCTGTCCGCGCTGGGGCTCGGCCCCAAAAAGGCGCGCTGGCTGCGCCTTGCCGCGCAGCGGGCAGACGAGCTTCAGGGGCTGGACGCGCTTTCGGACGCGGAGGTCGTGCGCAGGCTCACATCGTTTGCGGGCGTGGGCCGCTGGACGGCGGAGATGCTCATGATCTTCTCGCTGGGGCGCATGAACGTGCTCAGCCAGGGCGATCTCGGCATCCGCCGCGGCCTGTGCGCGCTGCACGGCCCGGACGCGTGCGCGCGCTTTGACTTCTGGCGGGAGCGGTACGCGCCGTATGGAAGCGTGGCCTCCCTGTACCTGTGGGAGATCGCGCGGTTGGGGGATGCAGATGCCCAGATTTGAAGCAACGGTTGAAAAGATCACATATCGCAACGAGGGCAACGGCTTTACCGTCGCACAGGTGCGGCTCGCGGGCGGCGAGCGCATGGCGGCCGTGGGCGCGATGCCCCTTTTGCAGCCGGGCGAGCGCGCCGCGTTTGAGGGCGAGCTGACCGAGCACAGGGAGTACGGGCGGCAGATACGGGTGTCGCTGGTGGAGGCCCTGGAGCCGGAGACGCTGGAGGGCATCGAGAAGTACCTCGCCTCCGGGATGATCCGCGGCGTGGGCGAGGCCACGGCGCGCCTGATCGTGGAATCGTTCGGCGAGCGCACGCTGGACGTGCTCAGCGGGGAGCCGCACAGGCTGACCGAGGTGCCCGGCATCGGCCGGAAGCGCGCCGCGATGATCGCCGAGAGCTTTCAGGAGCACAACCAGATGCGCGGCGCGATGATGTTTCTGCAAAAGTACGGGCTCACGCCGGGCATGGCGGCGCGCGTATACCGCGTGTTCGGCGACCGCACGGAGGCCGTGGCGCGCGAGAACCCCTACCGGCTGGCCGACGAGGTGGAGGGCGTGGGCTTCAAGACCGCCGACCGCATGGCGCTGGCGATGGGGTTTTCGCTCAGCGGCGAGTTTCGGTTGCAGAGCGGGCTGCGCTACGCGCTGAGCGAGGCGGCGGCATCGTCCGGGCACATGTACCTGCCGCGCGAGGCGCTGGTGGAGCACGCGGGCCGCATGCTCGGCGCGGACGCGGAGCTGGTGGACAACGCGCTGCGCTCGCTGGTGCTCTCGGGCGGACTGGAGGCCGAGGAGCTGGACGGGGAGACGGCCATATACCTGCCCCGCTATCACGAGGCCGAGACCGACGCTGCCTACCGCATCGCGCGGCTGATGCGCTCCTTCGAGGGCGCGGCCGCAGAGGGGCGCGCCGAGCGCGTGATGCGCCGCACCGAGGAGGACGAGGGCATGCATCTGTGCCCCGAGCAGCGCGAGGCCGTGGAGGCCGTGGAGCGCGAGGGCGTGCTGGTGATCACCGGCGGGCCGGGCACGGGCAAGACCACCACGCTCCGGTGCATACTGCGCCTGCTGGACGAGCTGGGCGGCGCGGAGCTGTGCGCGCCCACGGGCAGGGCCGCCAAGCGCATGAGCGAGGCCACGGGCCGCCCGGCGCGCACCATCCATCGCCTTCTGGAGTACGCGGGCGAGGACGGGCGCTTCCAGCGCGACGAGCACGACCCGCTGGAGTGCGCGGCCGTGGTGGTGGACGAGATGAGCATGGTGGACATCTTCCTGTTC
>DXVG01000010.1 GCA_019409045.1 Clostridiales bacterium
CCTCTGGCCCCGGCCTTGGCCACGCCGCTGGCGATGGTGCCCACGCCGCCGGAGGAGACGAGCTTGACCGTCACGCGCGCGTCCTCGTTGGCGCACTGAAGATCGTAGATCAGCTCCGCGAGGTCCTCGATGGAGTAGATGTCGTGGTGCGGCGGCGGGGAGATCAGCGACACGCCCCGGGTGGAGCAGCGCGTGCGCGCGATCTGCTCGGTGACCTTGGCGCCGGGCAGGTGCCCGCCCTCGCCGGGCTTCGCGCCCTGCGCCATCTTGATCTGTATCTCCTTTGCCGAGCGCAGGTATTCGCGCGTCACGCCGAAGCGGCCGGAGGCCACCTGCTTGATGGCGGAGTTGAGGGGCGTTCCATACCGCTCGGGCAGCTCGCCGCCCTCGCCGCTGTTGGACTTGCCGCCCAGGCGGTTCATCGCCAGCGCCAGGCACTCGTGCGCCTTCTGCGAGAGCGAGCCGTAGGACATCGCGCCGGTCTTGAACCGCCGCACGATGCTCTCCACGGGCTCGACCTCCTCGAGCGGGACGGGCACGCAGCGGTCGTAGCGGAAGTCCAGCAGGGAGCGTATGGTGCGCGGGCCGTCGCCTTCCAGCATGGCGGCGTAGCGGTCGAACTGCGCGCGATCGTCGTTCCAGAGCGCCTGTTGCAGCGCGTGGATGACCTCGGGGCGGTAGAGGTGCTCCTCGGCGACCTCGCCGCTGCGCAGGCGATGCCTGCCGACGCTGTCGAGCGCCTCGCCGCCCACGGGCGCGTCCGAGAACGCGCGCGCGTGATGCCAGCGGCTGTCCGCCTCGATGCGGCTCAGGTCCGTGCCGCCCAGATAGTGCGGCGTGTTGGTGAAGTAGGCGTCCACGAGCCACCCGTCCAGCCCCACGGCCTCGAACAGCTGCGCGCTCTGGTAGGCTTGCAGCGTGGACACGCCCATCTTCGAGGCGACCTTCAGAACGCCGAAGGACAGCGCCGCGTTGCAGTCCGCGATCGCCTGCCCGACGGGCTTGTCGATCTGGCCGCTTTCGCACAGAGCTGCGATGCACTCGTGCGCAAGGTAGGGGTTGACCGCGCGCGCGCCGTAGCCGACGAGCATGGCCATCTGGTGAACGTCGCGTGGTTCGCCGCTCTCCAAAATCACCGAGACGGCGGTGCGCTTTTTGCGGCGCACCAGGTGCTGCTCAAGCGCCGACACCGCCAGGAGCGACGGTATGGCCATGTGCTCCCTGTCCAGCCCGCGGTCGGAGAGTATGACGATGTTCGCGCCCTCCGCGCACGCGCGGTCGCAGGCTGCAAACAGGCCCTCCAGCGCGGAGCGCAGGCCCTGCGCGCCGGTGTAGAGCAGGCTCAGCGTGCGCACATGGAACGCGGGGTGGCGAACGCCGCGAATGCGCTGCAGCTCCTCGGCGGTGAGTATGGGCGAGTCCAGCTCGATCACCACGCAGTTCTCCGCGCAGGGGTCGAGCAGGTTGCCGTCGTCGCCGATGTAGATGGACTGGTCGGTCTTGATCTTTTCGCGGATGGCGTCGATGGGCGGGTTGGTCACCTGCGCAAAACGCTGCTTGAAGTACGCAAACAGCGGCGGGTGCGCCCTGGACAGCGCGGCCAGAGGCTCGTCCGCGCCCATGGACACGGTGGGCTCCACGCCGTTTGCCGCCATGGGCAAGAGCACGTCTTGTATATCCTCGTGCGCGTAGCCGAAGGCCTTGCAAAGCCGCGTGCGCTGCGCGCCGGTCATCGGATGGGCGGGGGGAACGGGGATGGACACGTCCTCGAGCCGGAGCGCGCCGCGCATCCACTGGGCGTAGGGCTGCCGGGCGGCAAAGCGCGACTTGACCTCCGCGCTGTCGAGAAGTTCGCCTGTGTTTAAGTCGGCCACCAGTATGCTCCCGGAGGTCAGCCGCCAGCGCCGGACGATGCGGGAGGCCTCCTCGCGCAAGACGCCCGCCTCCGAGGAGAGGATCAGGCGGCCTTCGTCCGTCAGCGCGCAGCGCATGGGCCGCAGGCCGTTTCTGTCCAGGGAGGCGCACACCACGTCCCCGTCGCTGTAGAGTATGGCGGCGGGGCCGTCCCACGGCTCCATCATGGTGGCGTAGTAGCGGTACATGTCGCGCCACGGCGTCGGCTCGCTCTGCCCCTGCCACGGCTCGGGCAGGAGCACCATGCCCGCCAGCGGGAGCGGCATGCCGTTGACGTTGAGAAATTCCAGCGTGTTATCCAGCATCTGCGAGTCCGAGCCGCCGGGCGTGATCACCGGCAGCACGCGCTTCATGCCCTCGCCCAGCACGGGGGAGCGCATGGTCTCCTCGCGGGCGTGCATGCGGTCGAAGTTGCCGCGGATGGTGTTGATCTCGCCGTTGTGCAGAAGCATGCGATGCGGATGCGCCTTGGACCAGCTGGGGAATGTGTTGGTCGAGAAGCGGGAGTGCACCATCGCAAGCCGCGAGGCGTAGAGCTCGTCGCGCAGATCGTCGTAGAACGCGCGAAGCTGCACGACCAGCATCATGCCCTTGTAGACGATGGTGCGGCAGGAGAGCGAGCAGACATAGGCGTCGGTCTGCTGGCGCTCAAACTGCCTGCGCAGCACATACAGCGCGCGGTCGAACGCGGCGCCGGGGGCGACGCCCTCGGGCCGGGCGAGGAAGCACTGGCGGATGCGGGGCATGCTCCTGCGCGCGCCCGCGCCGAGCAGCTCCGGGCGGCAGGGCACGTCGCGCCACGCGAGGACGTCCAGCCCCTCGGCCGCGGCCAGGCCGTCGAATATGCGGCAGACGTTCTGCGCGGCGATCTCGTCCTCCGGCAGAAAGAACATGCCCACGGCGTAGTCCCCGGGCCCGCCCAGGGGCACGCCGCTCTCCTTCGCCCAGCGGGCAAACAGGCGGTGCGGAAGCTGCGTGAGGATGCCCACGCCGTCCCCGGTGGTGCCCGCGGCGTCGCTGCCCGCGCGGTGCGCCAGGCGCTCGACGATCGTCAGCGCGTCCGACACCGTGCGGTGCGACGCCTGACCGGCCAGGTCCACCACAGCGCCCACGCCGCAGGATTCGTGCTCCATCCGGGGGTCGTAGAGCGGATAGGCGTTTGTCATGGCGTTCCCTCCGATGCGCTTATGCGTTGGATCCCAGTATGCCCGCGGCATAGTCCTCGAGCTTCGCGCCCGCGTCCATGGCGCCCTTTTGCAGCCGCCGATGCGCCTCGGGCTCGGTCATGCCGCGCGTTTCCATGAGAAACCGCTTGGCCTTTGCGATGGTCTGCTGCGCGTCCTGCGACCTGCGGGGCAGGCGCATGCGGTGAAGCTGCAAGAGCATATCGACCGCCGCAGTCAGCTCGCCGCGGGAGCAGGGCACGCGCAGATGAAACACGTCCGGGTGCTCGCACATATCCAGCTGCCGGGGGCTTCCCACGGCGACGATCACGGCCCGGCCCTCCAGGTCCCAGGCGAGCGCGTCCACCGTGCTGTCCGGGAGGCGGCAGCCGCACACGAGCACGCCGTCGCCGCACCAATCAAGCGCCCGCTTGACCTCCGCGGCGCAGGTGCACCTGGCGAACACGGGCATGCCCGCCGCCTCCAGCACGGACGCGCACCGCGCGCACCCCGCCTGCTCGGCAAAGGCAACGATGATCTTCGCCATGAGCCGTCATCCCCCTTGGTCGCGCGCAAAAAGGCGGTCAGTAGGTGACAAGATACCTGGAGACCTCCCACGCGCTGACGTGCGTGCGGTAGGCGTCCCATTCCTTCTTCTTCCCGGCGACGTACTGCGTGGTCACATGCGCGCCCAGCGTGTCGCAGATCAGGGGGTCGGCCTCCATGGCGGCCACGGCCTCCTCGAGCGAGCCGGGCAGGCTCCTGATGCCCCTGGCGGCGCGCGCGGCCTCGTCCATGGCGAATATGTTCTCGGCGATCTCCTCCGGCGGGGTCATGCCCTTTTCGATGCCGTCCAGGCCGGCGGCCAGGCACACCGCCAGCGCCAGATAGGGGTTGCAGGCCGGGTCCGGGCAGCGCAGCTCCACGCGGGTGGCCTGTCCGCGCGCCGCGGGGATGCGGATCAGCGCCGAGCGGTTGCTGGCCGACCACGCAAGATAACAGGGGGCCTCGTAGCCGGGCACCAGCCGCTTGTAGCTGTTGACCAGCGGGTTGGTGACCGCCGCCATGCCGCACACATGCGCGAGCAGCCCCGCGATGAAGGAATAGGCCTCCCTGCTCAGGCCGCGCGCGTCGGAGGGGTCGGCGAATATGTTCTTGCCGTCCTTGAACAGGCTCATGTTGGTGTGCATGCCGCTTCCGTTGATGCCAAACACGGGCTTGGGCATGAAGGTGGCGTGCAGGCCGTTCTTCTGCGCCAGCGTCTTGACCGCCAGCTTGAAGGTCATGATGTTGTCGGCGGCGCTCAGCGCGTCGGCGTACTTAAAGTCGATCTCGTGCTGACCGGCGGCCACCTCGTGATGGGAGGCCTCGATCTCAAAGCCCATCTGCTCGAGCGTCATGCAGATCTCGCGGCGGGTGCTCTCGCCGTGGTCCAGCGGCCCGAGGTCAAAGTAGCCCGCCTCGTCGGCCGTCTCGGTGGTCGGCGCGCCCTTTTCGTCGGTCTGGAACAGGAAGAACTCGCACTCGGGGCCGACGTTGAAGGAGTAGCCCATGCCCTCGGCCTTTTTGAGCACCCGCTTGAGCACGCCGCGCGGGTCGCCCACAAAGGGCGTGCCGTCCGGGTTGTGCACGTCGCAGATCAGGCGCGCCACCTTGCCGTGCTGCGGCCGCCAGGGCAGTATGGTGAACGAATCCAGGTCGGGATACAGGTACTGGTCGCTCTCCTGTATGCGCGTGAAGCCCTCGATGGAGCTGCCGTCGATCATGATCTGGTTGTTCACGGCCTTTTCGATCTGGCTGACGGTGATCGCGACATTCTTGAGCTGACCGAAGATGTCGGTAAACTGCATGCGGATAAATTCCACATCGCCCTCCCGGACCATTCGGATGACGTCTTCCTTGCTGTACTTGCCCATGCGCGTTACCTCCCCTGAAAAATGAAAAGGGCAAAGGCGTTCCGTTGGCAGCACACCTTTGCTCTGTCACGCACATGATAGCACCGTCGCCCCCGGCTGTCAAGCGTGTTTTGAAATGTTTTTTTGTAAAAACTTCATTGCGTGCTGTGCTTTTGCGCAAAACACATGAAAAATGACGAATTTTGCTTCGACACTTGCAGATTTGCGTTTTTTAACATCGCTTCCCCCTTGACAGGGCGGCGCGCCGGTGATACAATACAACGCAAATTCATAGACAAAGCGATGCGGAAGCAAAGTACCCCGGAGTTGCTGCATCCCAGAGAGCGGGCGATGGTGAGAATCCCGCATGGGCGGCCGGGCGAAGAACCCTTCCAAGTCCAAACCCAACGCAGAGGAAGCTCTGCCAGTAGGGGCGGCGTGCGGACGGCACGTTACAACCGTCGGGGTTTGATGGAACCCGCAGAGAAGCAAATCAGGTGGCACCACGAAGAGGCGGCCTTCGTCCTGAAATACAGGAACGAAACGTCGCCGCAAAATACGGAGGTGCCTTTTTATGTGTTCGATTTTCGGGATCGAGGGCAAGGGCGTGGACCCGGCCGCGCTCAGGGAGTGCTTTGACCGCACGATCTCGCGCGGGCCGGACATGAGCCGGTTCGTCGAGATCCCCTGCGGGTATCTGGGGTTTCACCGGCTGGCCATCATGGGGCCGGACGAGCGCGGCATGCAGCCGTTCCGTCTGGGGGACGATCTTGTGGTCTGCAACGGCGAACTGTACGGCTTCCGGCCCATCCGCGCGCATCTGATGGAGAAGTATAAGATCGTCAGCCAGTGCGACTGCGAGATACTTTTGCCGCTGTACCGGGAGTACGGGCTGGACATGTTCCGCACACTGGACGCGGAGTTTGCGCTGATCCTCTACGACGCGCGAAGAAACAGCCTCATCGCCGCGCGCGACCCCATCGGCATACGCCCCCTGTACTACGGCGCGCTGGCGGACGGAGGCATGGCCTTTGCCAGCGAGCCGAAGAACCTTGTGGGGCTGTGCAGGACCATACTGCCCTTCCCGCCCGGGTGCTACTGGGCGGACGGGGAGTTCGTGCGCTACGCGGACGCCGCGCGGGCCGACCAGTTTGCCATGGTGGACGAGGAGACCGCCTGCGCGCATCTGCACGACCTGCTCGTCGAGGGCGTGAAAAAGCGCCTGGACGCGGACGTGCCCATGGGCTTTCTGCTCTCGGGCGGTCTGGATTCCTCGCTGGTGTGCGCCATCGCGCAGCGCGAGTCCGCGCAGCCCATCCGCACATTCGCCGTGGGCATGGACGTGGATGCCATTGACCTCAAGTACGCCCGTCAGGTGGCCGACTACATCGGCAGCGACCACACAGAGGTCATCATCACCAAGCAGCAGGTGCTCGACGCGCTGCCCACGGTGGTAGAGCTTCTGGGCACCTACGACATCACCACCATCCGCGCCAGCATGGGCATGTACCTTGTGTGCAAGTACATACACGAGCACACCGACATCCGCGTGCTGATGACCGGCGAGATCTCCGACGAGCTGTTCGGCTACAAGTACACCGACTTCGCGCCCGACCCCGCCGCCTTCCAGCACGAGGCCGAAAAGCGCGTGCGCGAGCTGCACATGTACGACGTATTGCGCGCCGACCGCTGCATATCGGTCAACTCGCTGGAAGCGCGCGTGCCCTTTGGCGACCTCGCCTTCGTGCACTACGCCATGTGCATCGACCCGGCGCTGAAGATGAACCGGCACGACATGGGCAAGTACCTGCTGCGCAAGGCATTTGCGGCGGACAGGCTGCTGCCCGAGGCGATCCTCTGGCGGCAGAAGGCCGCGTTCTCGGACGCGGTGGGCCATTCGCTGGTGGAGGACCTCAAGGAGCTCGCCGAGCAGACCTATTCCCCGGACGAGACCGCCCGAAAGTGCGCGCGGTACGACCACGCCCGGCCGTTTACGCGGGAGAGCCTTCTGTACCGCGAGCTGTTCGAGCGCTTCTATCCCGGCCAGAGCCAGATGGTGGCGGACTTCTGGATGCCCAACCGCGACTGGCCCGGCTGCGACGTAGACGACCCCTCCGCCCGCGTTCTGGCAAACTACGGCGCGAGCGGGGTTTGAACTTCATGGATTGGGCCGCGCCGCCGGCCCTCTACTCCTCCGGCCTGTTCGGGATGACGGGGACGTAGAGGTAGCTGTCATATTTGCCGCCGGTGTGGATGACGTGGCGGCCCTTGTTGTGGTCCTTGGGCATCTCGGCGGTGTCCACCTTGGAGCCGGCGAACATCTCCGCGCCGCCGATGGTGACCATCTCCGGCTTGTCCTCCGGGAACCAGGTATAGCCCTCCTTGGGCAGGTCGATCTTCGCCATCTTCAGCTTGAACGGCCCCGTCCAGAGCTTCTTGGTCTTGTAGGGCGTGACGTTCACGCGCAGTATGTCGCCCTTTTTGAAGAGCAGCCCCATCGGCCAGATGAGTATGTCCACCGGCACGACCTCGCCCCTTTGCAGCTTCTCCTCCCGCGCCATGGACTGGAAGGGCCGCTCCTCGGCGCTGCGCGCCTCGTCCAGCGCCCGCAGGGAGACGCGGATGTAGCCCGTCGCCGCCGTGTCCATGCCGGGGCCGAGTGTGTACTTGTATTTCAACCCGTTCGGGCGGCGCTTCTCCACCGTGACGGCCAAATCCATGTCGTCGTGGTCGAGCGCCTCCACCCACAGCCGCAGCTTCATATAGCCGGTGATCTCGGTGTCTTTGGCCATGCGCATGCTGAAGCTGGCTCCGCTCTTTTTCCGGTCGGAATCGTACTGGACGGAGCTCTCCTCGGAAACGGGCCTTTCCTCCAGCGCGCTTTCATCCGCGTCCAGATACAGCTTTTTGTACTGCGTGCGCGGGATGGGGAAATCCTCCTCCACGCGGCCCACGACGTCCTCGCCGCCGGGGTTGAGCACGCTCAGGCGCACGCGGGGCGTGTTCTCCCAGCCGTTTTGCTCGCCCTTGAGGTAGCGGTCAAAGAACTTGCGCAGGTCCTCGGTGTGCGCCGGGTTGTAGTAGTCGTCCCACTCGCCGGTGTTGTGGATGCGCAGCCACTTTTCCTTCGAGGAAATGCGCCGGTAGCCCTCCAGAGAGCCGTAGGTGTGGATGGGGTTGGTGTAACTGGCCACGATGTAGGCGGGCACTTCGATCTTCTCAAGCTCCGCCTCCTTGTCCTCCCACCAGTTGTTCATCGTCGGATGCGCGTTCATCATGGAGATCACATCCTCCACGCCGCCGTTTTCCGTGGAGGCGAAGGAGTCGGAGAGCATTTTCACAAACTCCGGCATCATCACGCCGCCGCGGGTGGCGACCTCGCGGCAACAGTCGTTCAGCCCCTCCCACGGGGCGATGGCCGCCAGATGGGGCGGGTTCTGCGCCGCCGTGAACCACTGGGAGATGGCCAGCCATGAGTTGCCGCTCATGCCGATTTTCCCGTTGCACCACGGCTGCTTTGCTGCCCATTCGATGATGTCCGCGCCGTCCCGGCCGTAGTCGCTGCCGAAAAAGAGGATCACGCCCTCGGAGTTGTACGCGCCGCGCACGTCGGGGTTGATGATGGCGTAGCCGTGGGCGCACCAGTAAGCGGGGTCGGGGCCTTCGAATTTTTGCAGCCCTGATGTGGCCTCCATGGGGATGCCGGCGTGGTTGGGCGTATCGTCCAGCCACTGGGAGCCGATCTCCTTGCCGTAGGGGCTCATGGCCATGATTGCGGGGTGGGGGTTGTCGTCGTTGGGGCGGAAGATGTCGGTGTAGATGGTCACGCCGTCCCGCAGCGTCACGGGCACGTCCCGCTCCAGAAGGATGTCGCAGGGCAGCGGCTTGTAGCCTTTAAGTCGGATGCTGCCCTTTTTCAAAAGCAGCGTCTCCTGCTTAAAGCCGGGGTAGCGGGCGCAGGGCGCGTCCACCGGCAGGGCCTTGCGCACCGCAACCGTCATTTCGTTGCCGTTCCTGTCGTGCATCATCATGGTTCGATTCTCTTTCATATGCGATTCCTCCCGCTTGTCGTCGCCCCGGAGGGCTGTCGTCTCTTTTTTTCGAAACGATTGTAGCACAACGCGATTTGTGATACAATGGTTTCGAAACAAACGCTACACGGGCGGAAAAACTTGTAGCGAAACGCGAGGGGGCAGAATCGTGTACCACATCAGCAGGGATAAGCGCGCCGTACAGTCCTCGGAGCTGATCTACGAAGGGCTGCTGGCGTGCATACAAAACAAGCCCTTTGATCAGATCACGATCAGCGATCTGCAAAAGGCTTCGGGGGTGGCGAGAAGCACGTTTTACCGCTCGTTTGACAACATCTCCGACGTCCTGTACTGGAAGTGCGACGCACGCTTCCGCGAGGCGCTGGAGGGCTGGCGGACGGGCGAGGCGTTCGACGAGCTGGCGCTGATTAGGCACTATTTCACCTACTGGATGCGGCACAGCGACATACTGGAGCTGCTGATTCAGATCAACCGTCAGGACATCATCTACGCCTGCCACATGCAGAACGCGGAAAGCCTGCGCGAGCGGTTTGGAGCAGTGCCAAACCTGAATGAGCGCCACGGCCGCTACTTCATGGCGATCCGCACGGGCTTCACCATCAGCATATTGACCGCGTGGCTCCGGGGCGGGCGCAGGGAGACGCCGGAGGAGATCGTGCACATCATCCGCGCGCAGCTTTTCCTGCTGCTTCAGGAGGCGGAGGCGTCTTCGGGCGCGGGGACATCGCCCGAGCGCCCACTGCCCCGCGCGGCAGAACGGTCGCCTGCTTCGGCGCTTTCGGAGCCAGATGCGAAGCCCGCGAGCGGGATTTAGGAGAGGAGCGATACAATGATCGAAAAAATGACAAGGCGCATCGGCAGGCGATATGTCGCGGTGTCTCTGGCGCTGGTTCTGGCCGTCGGAGCGTTTATGCTGGCGGTGTATGCGCCGCGATTTTCCTCCGCCGCAAACGGATACCCCTATTTGGAAACAAAGCTCGGCTACACGCCCGCCGACCTGTTCGATATGGCGGAGGGCTATGGGGAGGCGGGGCGCAGACTGTACATCAGAACCGCACTGAGCCTCGATCTGCTGCTCCCCCTGCTGGCCGGAAATCTCATCGCGTCTGCTGCGCTGTATCTCTCCAAGCGCAGGAAGGGCGGCGAATCGCTGCGAAGGCCGGCATTTGCCATCGGTGTTGCCGTATGCCTGTCCGACTGGATGGAAAATTTCTGCATGATCGGCCTTTTGAGCCTGTATCCCGAACAGTGCATGCCCATCGCGATCGCCGCCCGGATCATGACCACCGTAAAGTATGTGCTCATGCTCCTTGCCGCGCTGCTCATTCTGCGGGAGCTTCGCCTGCCCAAAGCGTGCTGAGCGGCGGACGGCGCCTCCCCTCGGGCAGGCTATGAAAGCCCTTCGCCCGGCGCGGGAGCTTCACTTGACGCGGGCGCATCGCTCGACGCGGGAACTTCGCCCGGCGCGGACGCATCGCCCGGCGCGTGAGCATCACTCGACACGGGCGGCTCGCTTGACGCAGGCACATCGCTCGGCAAGGGGATTTCACTCGGCGCGGGGGCCTCGCTCGGCAGGGCCGATTCACTCGGCGCGGGAACTTCACTCGGCATCGGCGATTCACCCGGCGCGGGAACTTCGCTCGGCAGCGGCGGTACGCTCGGCGCGGGGATTTCGCTCGGCAGCGGCGATACGCCCGGCGCGGGAACTTCGCTCGGCAGGGGCGATTCACCCGGCGCGGGAACTTCGCTCGGCAACGGCGTTTCACTCGGCAGAGGCGTTTCACCCGGCAGAGGCGTTTCACCCGGCAGAGGCGTTTCACTCGGCAGAGGGGACGCGCTCGGCAACGGCGATTCGCTCGGCGGCGGCGTCTCGCTCGGCGCGGGCATGTAGCCCATGTTGATCAGCGCCTGCCGCACGCGCTCGTCCTGATCCTCGCAGCCGGTCAGGGACAGGCAGACGAGCGCGCAGAGCAGTGCCAGTATCCCGATCTTTACGCATCGGCGCATGCGCACCACCTCCCATCAAAACAGGTCGATCAGCTTTTCAAGGAAACTCTTCTCGGGTTCCTCCTCGACGACGGGCTCCGGCTCCTCCATCTCCGCCACGCCGGGGATGCGCAGCACGAACTGCACAAGCTCCACGCGGTTGCGCTCGTCCATGTATGACACGGGCTCGAAATCGCCGCCGGTGATGGAGGAGACCGCGTCGTCCACGCCCTCCTCGATCTGCGAATCCATATCGCCGGTGCTGCTGTCCAGCGCACTCGCGCCGCCGCTGAGGCTGTTTGCGCCCTCGAGCAGCGTGTCCGCGCCCTCCGCGAGGGAGTCCACGCCCGCGTCTACGCTGACGATGCCGGCGTTCAGCTCGGCAAACCCCGTCTGCATCTCGCCGATGCCCGCGTCCAGCGCCTGTATGCCCGCGTCCATCCGGCGAACCATGGAAAACAGGGATTCCAGCACGCCGTCGTCCTGCGAAGCGCCGCTTTGCTCCATGCCGTCGAGCAGCGCAAGGATCGCCTCCAGCGACGCGCGGATCGTGGCGAGCTGTTCGCGCGCGTCCGAAATCCCGGAGGTCAGCCCCGCGGCCTGCGCGGCGAGGGCGTTTGCCCTGGAGAGGTTCTCCTGCGCAGAGGTGCTGAGCGCTTCGAGCTGTCCATTGATGGCGGAGGCGCTGTCCAGCACGCGGCGCAGCGCGCCGATCTCCGCGGAGAGGTAGTTGGTCACGTCCGCGCTCTGGGACGAACGGCCCAGGAGCGTCTCGAGCAGGGAGATGTCCGAGGAGGAAAAGCCCATTTCCGAAATTGTGGACGCGATCTGCCCGGAGGATTCGACATAGGCCGCCGCCGCGGAGGATATGTCGCCGAAATCGCCGCCCACGCCGTCGAGCAGGCCGTCCAGCGCGTCCACCGCGGCCAGCAGCTTTTCGCACGCGTCCCGCAGCTGCGCGATGCTCACGTCCGCCCCGCCGGTTTGCGATGCAAAGCCCTCCATGGCCGCGACGATCTGCGCCGAGGAGGCGGCAAGCTGCGCGCTGCCCGTTTTGGCCTCGTCCAGCCCGGCGGAAAATTCCTGCGCGCCGATGACCAGCGCGTCGGTCCCCTCCGAAAGCGTCGTCGCGCCGGACTGGAGCTGCGCCGCGCCGCCCGCGACCTGCGCAGAGCCGCTGTCCAGTTGCGAAATGCCCGATTGCAGGTCGGAGAGCTTGCCGTCGATCCCGCTTGTGTCGATCTCCACGTCCATGCCCAGCGGCACGGCGTTGATCTGTATGTCCGGCATGGAGAAGTCGGTCACGTCCGCTGTGACGACGTAGGTCTCTTCCGGGCTGGGCAGTATGGTGTAGGTCAGCAGGCGGTCCTCGCCGGAATTGGCGATGGTGGCGTCCTGCGCGACCAGGTTTTTGCACTTCGCGCCGTCGAGCGTCACGGTCATGGTCAGCGCGTAGTGCTCGTAAAACGCGGCGTAGGCCTCGTCGCCCTGCGCGATGGAAACGCGCATCGTCAGCGCGCCGGAAGCGCCGCTCAGGCTCTCGGCGCGGACGGGCGCGCCGTCCAACAGGTATTCCACGCCGAACGCCCACGGAAGGGCGGCGGAGATGGGGTCGCCCTCGTAAAAGAACGTGCCCTGCGGCAGCGTCAGGCGCACCGCGTCGGGAAGCAGCTCCAGTTCGGAGGCGTCCGTCAAATTGGTGACTTCGTAGTACGCGCCGTAGTCCACCGCCGCCTCGCCCGCGTCCGACTCGAAGCGGTTGACCACGAACACGCGCTCCAGCGAGCCGTCCGCTCTCAGGTTGCCGTAGACGATCTCGCTCTTTTGCGCCGCCAGCGCACAGCTCGGCATCGCCCACGCGAGAAACAGGCACAGCGCCATAGCCGTTGCAAGCGTTCTTTTCATGTCAAATCTCTCCCTTCGCTCCTGCGGAGTGTTTTCCGCCCTTGGCCGGGGCGAGGTCAAGCCCCCTCGAGGTGCGGCGGATCAGGCCGTCCAGCAGGTACAAAAGCCCCGGCAGCACAAACAGCACGACGGTCATGGAGCACAGCGTGCCCCGGCCGAGGAACATGCCAAGCTGGCTGAGCAGCCCGTGCGTGGAGATGTAGCCCAGCAAAAAGCCCACGACGGTCAGCGTAAGCCCCGAGGTGAGGATGGACACCGTGACCGCCGAGACGGTGGAGATCACCGCCTCGCGCCTGCCCATCGTCCGGCGGCAGTCGAGGTATCTGTCCGTAAACAGAATCGCGTAGTCCACCGTCGCGCCCAGCTGTATGGAGCTGATGATCAGATACGAGATGTAGAAGATCGTCTGCCCCGCAAAGTACGGCACGGAGAGGTTTATCCAGATGGCCGTCTCGATGGCGAGGACGAGAATCGCCGGAAGCGAGACCGACTTGAGCGATATGAGCAGCGTGACAAACACCGCCGCGATGGCGACCAAGTTGACAAGCAGCATGTCCGAGGTGACCGTGGCCGTCAGATCCTCGGTACTCACGCCCTCGCCCGCCAGCAGCCACGCGCCGGGGTAGTGCGCTTCCGCGATCGCGCGAATGCGGTCGATCAGGGCAAACGTCGCCTCGCCCTCGGGGTCGGCGTCAACGGAGATGACCATGCGGCTGTAATCATCGGACATGAGCTGGGAGAGCGTCTCCCCGTCCAGATACCCGGTGGGGATGACGGCGCCGACGGTGTCCACATAGGAGAGTATGCTGGTGACCTCCGCAAGCGCCCCCAGCTCGTCCGAGAGCGCCGCTTCCGTCACAAGGTCGCCGCGCGGCACCATCAGCACATAGGTGTCGCTCTTGCCGAAGACCTCCTCAATGGCCTCGATGTCCGCGCCCAGCCGCGTGTCCGGGCCGAAAATCTTGCCGGAGCCGTAGTAGTAATCGTTGCTTTCAGAGCCAAGATAGGCCGGAACCATGACCAGCGCAAAGACCAGCACCATCGGAAACATCAGCTTGGTAACGGCCCGGCCCAGCCCGCGGAAGGACGGCATCAGCGGCCGGTGGCGCGTCCTTTCCATGGCGCCGCTCAAAAGCAGTGTGAGGCACGGCGTAAACACGAACACGTCGATCAGGCTTATGGCCACGCCCTTGGCAAGCACCAGACCCAGGTCCGGGCCGATCTGAAACTGCATCAGGCACAGCGCGAGAAAGCCGATGACCGTGGTCAGCCCGCTGGAGAGGATGGACATGGTGGACAGGCACAGCGCCTCCACCATCGCCTCGCGCCGGTCGGAAAAATGCTCCCGGCACTCCTCGTAGCGGTGGATGAGGAACACCGAGTAGTCCAGCGACACCGCAAGCTGCAAAACCGGCCCGGCGGCGTTGCTGACAAAGGATATCTCGCCGAAGATCAGGTTGCTGCCGATGTTGATGGCGATGGCGCTGCCCAGCCCCGCCAGCACGATCCACGGCTCGACCCAGGAATTCGTGGTCAGCGTGAGCACGAGCAGCACAAACGCCACCGCGATGATCGTGATGACGCGTATCTCCGAGACGGTGCTGGTGGTCGCGTCCGCGGTGGACACGGCGGAGCCGCTCACGGCGTTTTCCTCGCCGATCAGCGCGCGGATGTCCTCCACCGCCGAAACGCGCTTATCATCGGCGATGGTGACGGAAAACAGCGCGCAGCCGTCCCTGTAATAGGTCTCCACCGCGTCCGCGTCCTGCATCTCAAGCGGCATGGTCACGTCCGCCACGTCGTCCAGCCAAGTCACGTCCGTCACGCCGTCCACGGCGAGCAGCGCATCCTTGCAGGCGAGCGCCTCGCGGATGGAGGCGTCGCGAATCATCACCCGCGCGTTGGGGATGCCGCCCTCAAACTCGGCCTCCAGCGCGTCCAGCGCCAGCGTGGAGGCGCTGTCCGGCGGCAGATAGTCGTTCATGTCGTAATTGACCTCGACCATGCCGTAGCACAGAAGCCCCAGTACGGATAAGACCGCAAACACGGCGATGACCAGCTTGGGTTTGCCGGTCACCGCGTGATAAAACGCCCTCATGCCCTGCGCTCCTCCCGCTGCGCCGAGCGGCGAACCGCCTTGCCGGAGAGGTCGAAGCTCTCCACCGCGCCCTTCAGCCGCAGCGTCAGGGATTCCCGCGCGATCCAGCCCGTCGCCTCGTAGGGGATGGTGCGCGTAAGCGTGGTCAGCTCGCCCCTGAGGCTGCACTGGCCGGATTCGTCGATATTTCCCGCAAAGGGGTTCGCACGCTTGAGTATGTGCAGCGTCCCGCGGACCTCGCAGCCGTCTACGGTGACGGCCATGGTCCCGTAACGCAGGCCGATGGGCGTGCGCATGGTGACGTCGTAATGGCGGTTCCACATATCGCTCACTCGCTTTTTGGGGGAATCGGCGGCCGTCCCGCGGCCGCTCCAGCCCATTTTAGCGCAGCCGCCCCATGCGTCCAACGGTCAAACCGCGGCCATGTGTGGCATATGGGACAGGTGGGCGCGAATTGACCGGCAGGCGCGCCCCCGAAGATTTTGGACAAACGGCCGCGCTTTGTCCCTTGAATCGCCTGCCGGACACCTGTATAATAAGTGCGATCGTACAATGTGCGGCAGTGGAGGGGACGCGAATGACGAACGAGGAGATGTCCCTTAGGACCAAGCGCGCGCTCGCGGATGCGCTCAAGCGGGCCATGGAGCACAAGCGGCTCTCCAAGATCACGGTGAGCGAGCTGATCGCCGCGTGCAATGTCAACCGAAAGACATTCTATTATCACTTCGAAAACATCTATGCGCTGTTAAAATGGATGCTGGAGCAGGAAGCCGTCGAGGTGGTCAAAAACTTCGACCTGGTCGTCGATACGGAGGAGGCGCTTCGCTTCGTGATGCACTATGTGGACAGCAACCGCCACATCATCAACGGCGCGTTCGACTCCATGGGCTACGAGGAGATCAAGCGGTTCTTCTACAAGGACCTGTTTTCCGTGTTTTACGGCGCGATCCAGCAGGGCGAGGAGAAGCTCGGTGTGCGCGTGGAGCCGGGGTTCAGGGAGTTTCTGGCGAAGTTTTACACCGAGGCCTCCGCGGGCCTGCTCATCGAGTGGGCGAAGAACCGGACGGAACAGGACGCGGAGGCGGTGCGGCAAAACCTTCTGTCGATCTACAAAATCAGCATACCGGCGATGCTGTCCGAAATGCGCGTATGACGCAGGACGCAAAAATCACCTCCGCTTGTTTTTCGGAGGTGATTTTTGCGTTTGGGGGGCTTTATCGACGCTCTGAGCCGCCTCCCCGGTTGAGCGGCGGTTTTCGCAAGGACGACGCGCTCGCTAGAGCGCCATGTACAGCAGCATGTCCACGCCGATGGCCGCGAGCACGCAGACGATCACCGGGCACTTGCGCCACGCAAGCAGCCCCGCCGCCACGCCTCCCGCCAGCCCGATCTCCGGCCGCGCCGCGTCCACGCGCAGCACGCCCGGGAAGATCAGGGCCGCCATGGCGGTATAGGGGATCAGCCGGAAAAACTTTTCCACGCGCGCGCCGAACTTCAGGCGCTCGATCACAACGGCGGGCAGCGCCCGCGGCAGATAGGTCACCAGCGCCATTCCGAGAATCAGGCAGATCATGGAGTACCGCATTTTACGCCGCCCCTTCCTGCTTATGCGCCCCGTCCTCGACGATGAACACGCCCGCCAGCGCGCCCGCCACCATGGAGAGTATGACCGACCAGCTCGCGGGGATGCACAGCTGCAACAGCCAGTTCAGCGCCGCGGTGATCGCCACCAGCAGCACCAGCCTCCCGCTTCCCTTCACGCTGGGCAGCAGCAGCCCCAGAAACGCGGCGTAAAAGGCGATGCCGAAGCTGTCCGCCACGATCTGCGGAAGGAAGCCCGTCATCACGCTTCCGATAAACGTGCTGCCCACAAAGCTCAAATACAGCGCGGTGTTCGTCCCGAGCAGGAAGGGGTAGCTGTCGTCCTCGGACAGCGAGTAGATGGCAAACGACTCGTCGCACAGCGCAAACGCGGCCACCAGCCTCTTTGGCAGGCTCGCCCCCTGAAGCCTTCGCATCGTCGAGCTGCTCATCACCAGGTGGCGCAGGTTGATAAAGAACGTCCCCGCCAGAATCGCGGACAGCGCCGCGCCCTGGGCGATCATGCCGATCGCCATCAGCTGCGCCGAGCCCGCCATCACCGTCGCGGACATCAGCACGGCCTCCGCGCGGGTCAATCCGGCCTGCACGGCCAGCAGGCCGATGGATATCCCCACGGGGATCACGCCCAGGCACGCGGGGATGGACGCCCGCATACCGGCCCAGAAGTGCTGTTTCATGGCGACGCCTCCACATTCGTATTCAGCGTGCCTCCATTATACTACGGCGGGATTCGCCATGCAATAAAAGAATTGTATGGCGAACAATTCTCAGGATGTTGACAAAGTCAACAGACTGCCAGGGCGTTGAGAAAGCCCGCAAGC
>DXVG01000100.1 GCA_019409045.1 Clostridiales bacterium
CTAACATTTTACCCCTGCGTTTGTGCCTGAACGCAGGGGTTTGTCAGGGGTCTGAGCCCCGACGGCATGCCGTCGGGGCCGCTAAGCCGTCGAAAAACCCTGTTTTTCGACGGGAAGGGGGCCGAACGCCTGAAAATCTCACGATTTTCCGGGCGGCGATCGGGGAGGGTATGCATTTTTCTCCGCAAACGCAAGCGTTTGCTCCCGAAAAATGCCAAAACTGCCGTACATGCCGCCAGTTTTGATTGAACAGGCAGTTCTGCGAAACTTTTTTTGACAGTCTGACAGCCCCGACGGCGTACTGTCGGGGCTGTTGCTTTGCCTTGCTTCGCTCATTTCGCCCCGCGGCGGTCCGAGCGCCAGCGCAGCAGCAGCGCGGAGTTGACGATCACCACCACGGAGCCCGCGTTGTGCACCAGCGCGCCGACCACGGGGTTGAGCACGCCGGTCATCGCCAGCAGGATCGCCACGAAGTTGAGCCCCATGGAGAAGGCCATGTTCAGCTTGATGGTGCGCATCATGCGCCGGGAGAGCGAGATCAGGTGCGGAAGCTGCTCCACCTCGTCGCTCACCAGCGCGATGTCCGCCGCGTCCACGGCGATGTCGCTGCCGATGCCGCCCATGGCGATGCCCACGTCCGCCCGCTTGAGCGCGGGCGCGTCGTTCACGCCGTCGCCCAGCATGCACACGCGCTCGCCCGCCTTCTGCGCGTCCGCGATGTAGCGCAGCTTGTCCTCGGGCATGCAGTTTGCGTGCACGTCCCCTATGTTCAGCCGCTGCGCGATGGCCTCCGCCGCGCTCTGGTGGTCGCCGGTGAGCAGCACCGGCGGCACGCCCAGCGCCTGCAGGCGCGCGATCATCGCGGCGCTGTTTTCGCGCTCGGCGTCCGCCAGCGCGACGATGCCCGCGGCCTCGCCGTCCACCGCGACGTAGATCACCGTGCGCCCCAGCGCCATGTGTTCCTGCGCGGCAGCCTCCATCTCCGGCGGCAGACGCACGCCATTCGACGCGAGCAGCTCGGGGTTGCCCGCCAGCACGCGCGCGCCCTCCACATCGGCCTGCACGCCGCGGCCGGGCAGCATGGTAAACCCCGTCGCCTCCGCGGGCGCATGCCCGGCCTCGGCGCGGAAGCTCTCCACCACGGCCCTGCCCAGCGGGTGCTCGGACAGGCGCTCCGCGCCCGCGCACAGCGCGTACAGCTCCTCGCGCGTCCTCCCCGGCAGCCCGCTTTGCACATGCACCACCTGCGGCGTCCCATAGGTGAGCGTGCCGGTCTTGTCCAGCGCCACGCGCGTCACGCCCGCCAGGCGCTCCAGCGCGTCGCCCTCGCGCACGAGGAAGCCGTGCTTTGTGGCGTTGCCGATGGCGGCCATGATGGCTGTGGGCGTTGCCAGCACCAGCGCGCACGGGCAGAACACCACCAAAATCGTCACCGCGCGGATGATCTCCCCGCTCACAATCCACGTCAGCGCCGCCGCGGCCAGCGCGATGACCACGATCCACGTCGCCCAGCGGTCCGCGATGCCCACGATCTTCGCCTTGCCCGCGTCCGCGGACTGCACGAGGCGCACCATGCGCTGTATGGAGCTGTCCTCGCCCACGCGCGTGGAGCGCATCTCAAAGGCGCCGAACTGGTTGACCGTGCCGCTGAGCACGTCGTCGCCCGCGCCCTTGTCCACCGGCAGCGACTCGCCCGTCATCACCGACTGGTCGATGGAGGTCTGCCCCGAGAGGATCACGCCGTCCACCGGCACTGTCTCGCCCGGCAGCACGCGCACGACCTCGCCCACGCGCACCTGCTCGGCGGGGATCACGCGCTCCGCGCCGTTGTCGATCACGCGCGCCGTCTGCGGCGTGAGCCGCACCAGCCGCTCGATGCCCGCGCGCGCCCGCGCCACCGTGAGCTCCTCCAGCAGCGCGCCCAGCTGCATGATGAAGGCCACCTCGCCCGCGGCAAAGTCCTCCCCGATCAGCACCGAGGCGATCAGCGCCAGAGAGACCAGCACGTCCGCCTTGATGTCAAAGGCCGTCACCAGCCCGATGATCGCCTCCAGCACGATGGGCAGTCCGCACAGCACGATCGCCACCCACGCGACGTCAAACGGCGCGTCCACCGCGCCCGTGAGGCTCAAGATCAGCGCCACGCCGGAGACGACCAGCAGCGCCACGTCCTTTTTGATGCCGCCCAGGGCGAGCAGGCGCTCCAGCGCCTCCATGCACCTTTTCACGGATACCCCTCCTTCGCCATACCCCACCGGGTATGCGCCTCCATTATACATATACGGGTATAGGTTGTCAAGCCGGGCAGCAAAAAAAGCCGACCGCGTTTTGCGCGTCGGCCGCGTCAGTGTCAACCCATGTTGGAGAATCGCTCCACGGCCTTGGTGAAGCTCTCGATGGTCTTGTCCGCGTCGCCATGCTCTATGCCGTCGCGCACGCAGTGGCGTATGTGCCCCTCGAGCACGACCTTGCCGCAGCCGTGCAGCGCGGACTTGGCGGCGTTGATCTGGGCGAGCACGTCCTCGCAGGGCACGTCCTGATCGACCATGCGGTCGATGGCCTGCACCTGCCCGATGATCTTCTTCAGCCTCCTGTGAAGGTTTTCGGCGTCCATACACTGTCTCATGCGCGACCTCCCGATACCGTATGAGGTATGCGCATATTATAGTGCGTTTCGCCGCCGAAGTCAACCGACCCCGCCCGGGCGGGCGGACGGCGCAGAAATATGCGCGCGGCGCTTGCGTTTTGGCGCGGCGTGTGATATGCTTTAGTTAGAAAAAACTAACACAAGCCCGAAAGGAGGAAGAAGTATGTGGAAGTACACGCTGGAGGTGGAGGGCATGGCCTGCGGCATGTGCGAATCGCACGTCAACAGCGCGGTGCGCAGGGCGTTTCCGGTAAAGAAGGTGAGCTCCTCGCACGGCAGGGGGCAGACGGTGATCCAGAGCGAGCAGGCGCTGGACGAGCAGGCGCTGCGCTCTGCGATCGAGGCCACGGGCTACACGGTGCGCGCCATCCACAGGGAGGCGTTTGAAAAAAAGCGCCTGTTCGGCCGGTGAGCGCATGTAAAATCATGGCGAAACGATGGATTTTGTTTGACAAACAGCGGCGGATGTGCTTTAATAGATAAAACCATGCATGGAGGCGGCGGCTTGCTCTACGAGTTTGCCGCCTTCTGTGTGCGCTTTTGCGGCGCCGCGATGCGGACGCACAAACACGGAAAGAAGGCGTATTTTCGATGGAACGAAAACTCGATGCTTCCGTGGGCTACCTGCCCGAGGAAACGCCCCCTCTCGGCAAACTGCTTTTATACGCGCTGCAACAGGTGATCGTCATGTTCCCCGCCACGGTGGCGGTGGCGCTGATCACGGGCTTCCAGGTCTCCACCACCATCTTCGCCAGCGGCCTTGCCACGGTGTGCTTCATACTCATCACCGGCAGGAAGATACCGCTGTACTACGGCTCGAGCTTCGCCTACCTGACGGCGATCGCGAGCATGGTGGCGGCGGAGGGCACGCCCGAGCAGATCGCGCTGTTTGAAAGCACGGGCATACTGCCGCCGGAGCTTATCTCGCAGGCGCAGTTCGGCATCGTGCTCTCGGGCCTTGTGTCCATCGCGGCGGGCCTGCTGGTGCGCTTCTTCGGAAGGCGCACGGTGGAGAAGATACTGCCGCCCTCCATCACCGGCCCGGTGGCGATGATCATCGGCCTGACGCTGGCCGGAAACGCGCTCTCGGACGCGGCCCCCGCGGCGGCGGCTGCGGGCGTGGCCGGGTCGAACTGGGTGTGGGTGGTCTCGCTGGCGACGCTGATCTCCACCATACTCTTCTCCCGCTACCTCAAGGGCTTCCTCGGCCAGATACCGCTGCTGCTGGGCGCGGGCGTTGGCTGCCTGGTGGCGGGCGCGCTGGTGCTGTTCGGCGGCGCGGAGATGAGCCTTTTCCGCGCCATGCCTGCCGAGGCGCTGTCGGCCTCGAGCTGGAAGCTGGGCGACGGAAGCATATTCGCGCTCCCCGCGTTCACGCTGCCGAAGGCGTCCTGGCCGGCGGTTGTGGCCATCATGCCCATCGCCATCGCCACCATCCCCGAGTCCACCGCGCACATGTACCAGCTCGACATATACGTCAACGACCTGGCGCGCAAAAAGGGCGGCGACACGAAGCGCAACCTGGTGGACCTTCTGGACCGCAACCTCATCGGCGACGGCCTGTGCGACATGATCTCCGGCCTGATCGGCGGCCCCGCGGGCACCAACTACGGCGAGAACATAAGCACCATGGCCATCACAAAAATCTTCTCAGTCAGCGTCCTGGGCGTGGCGGCGGTGATCGCCATGATCATCTCCATGTTCACGCCGCTCATCCGCGTCATCTACGGCATACCGCTGGCGGTCATCGGCGGCCTGGAGATCTACCTGTTCGGCGCCATCGCCGCGCAGGGCATGGCCATCATGATCGACAAGCGCGTGGACATGTTCTCCAGCAAGAACATCGCCGTCATCGCCACCATCATGGTCATCGGCATCGGCGGCAACTACGCCTTCGGTGGCAACATCCCCTTCTTTGGGCTGAACGTGCCCTGCATCGCGAGCGCGGCCATTTTCGGCATCATCCTGAACGCCCTGCTCTCCATCGGCGAGAAGAAGGGCAAGAAGCACGAATAAGCCCACGTCAACGCCCTGCCGGGCACATCCGGCGGGGCCGTTCCGTTTTTGAGGTGCCGTTGCATATCTTTGTTTTGAGTAACTTTTTGCGTGACGAACGCAAAACAGGTCGAAAGGAGTGCTTCATTTTGAAACGTTTGATCGGACTGCTGCTGGCGCTGGCGCTTTTGTGCCCGTGTCTGGCGCTTGCGGAGGCGGCCCAGCCGCGCACGGAGGCCGGCCGTCAGGTGGCCGCCTATCTGGACGAGGTGGGCGTGCAATACCAGCTGAACACCTCCACGGAGGACGACGTGTTCCTCCGCGCCTTTGCCCCCTCCGAAGCCGAGGGCGTGGAGAGCATCATCGTCGGCGCGCTGGTGAGCGACGAGCGCGTGGCCTTTGAGACCGGCACGCTGGTGACGGCGGACATGACGGACATGGCCGCGCTGTATCAGGCGCTCAACGCCATCAACGCGGACGCCGCCTTCGTGCGCTTCATCCTCGACACGAACGATGGCGGCATCGTCGCGCGCATGGAGCTGCCCATCGTGGGCGACGACGACCTCGGCTATGTGGTGGAGCGCTGCATGCTCGCCGCCGCGAAAGCCGTCGATGACAGCTACAACGCGCTGGCGGCGCTGGCCTGAAAAGGGGGAAATGACGATGAAGAAACTGCTTTGCCTGCTCATCTGCGCGCTTCTGGCGCTGGGCGCGTGCGCTCTGGCCGAGGGGCAACTGCCTCTGGCGGCGTCGCTGGAAGCCTATCTGCCCTCCGTGGGGCATCCCTTCACCGCCAGCGACGAGGACGGCGACGGCTGCAACGACACCTTCATGATCTCCTTTGACGACGGTCAGGGCACGACCATCGAGGCATACTGCCAGTGCTTCGACGGCGTCGCCCGCGTGGTCTGCGACATGGGCGCGGTGGGCGCGGACGCCGACGCGGCGACCGTCTGTCAGATCGTCAACGTACTCAACGCCAACTCCGATGCCTGCCGCTGGTGGTACGACGAGGAAGCCGGCGTGGTACGCGGCGCGCAGGAGATCTACGACGCCGTGGGCGACGACTTTGGCGCCTACGCCTTCCACTACATGAACAGCATCGCCACGGATGTGTATTACACCCGGGCGGAGTTTCTCTCGCTGGTGGGGTGAGGAAAGCGGCTGAGGCGCGGAGCAGAGGCTCCGCGCCTTTTTGCGCGCGCCGTCTCCTGCGTTTGTAGTGACATCGTGTTGACATTTGCGGACGCCGGTGCTATACTGGGACCAAGGAGGGATGAACATGGAGAATTTGAACGTTCTCAACGCCCCCAAGACGGCGACGTTTCAGATGCGCATCGACCCGGAGGTCAAACGCCGGGCGGAAGCGCTGTTTCGCAACTGCGGGCTGTCGCTCACCGACGCGATCAACATTTTTATTCAACAGTCCATGAACGTGGGCGGGCTGCCCTTCATCGTCTCGCAGGACAGCCGGGAAGCGCTGCGGGAGCAGGCTGCGGCGCGGCTGGCGCTGGAGGTGCAAAAGGGCCGCGATTCCGTGCGCCGCGCGGAGGACTGGGTCTCGGAAGAAGCGATGCTCGCCCACTTTGGCCTTGAGGATGCGGAAAAATGAGGCTGCGCTACACGCCCGCCGCGATAGCGGATATGCAGGACATCCGGGACTACGTCCGGGACGTGCTTTTGAACCCCGAGGCGGCGCAAAGCATTCTTGCCGGCATCGCCGCCTCCTGCGCCAAATTGAAGGAACAGCCCTGCATGGGGCTGGAGCTGCGCAAGAAGCTGAGGCGAGAGATCGAGGGCCGCTGCCTGCTGCACGGAAGGTACATCATCTGCTACGAGATCGACGAGGCCATCTCCATCCTGCGGGTGCTGGACACGCGCACGGACTATGTGCGGGCGCTGTTCGGCGAAGGGAATGGATAGGGAGACAAAATACAAGGCGGCGCGAGTGTTCGCGCCGCCTTCAGTATGTTGACAAAGTCAACAGACTGGCAGGGCGTTGAGAAAGCCCGCAAG
>DXVG01000101.1 GCA_019409045.1 Clostridiales bacterium
GGAGACCATGTCGCGCATCGCCAGCCAGGCCGAGAGCGGCATACACTACGAAAAGCGATTCCTCAAAAGCGAGTTCAAGATCCGCAACGTGGTGGACGCCATCTCCCACGCCACCTGCGGCATGTCCATCGACGTGGGCGCAAAGGCCATCGCCGTGTGCTCGCTCTCGGGCAAGACCGTGCGCATGGTCTCGCGCTTCCGCTCCCCGGTGGACATACTGGGGGTCACCACCAGCGAAAAGACGTGGCGCAAGCTGGCGCTGTCCTGGGGCGTCACGCCCGTGATGTGCGAAACGCTCGATTCCACCGAAGTGCTGTTCTACTCCGCCAAGCGCCTCGCCCGCGAAGCCTTCCAGCTCGAGAAGGGCGACCGCATCGTCATCACCGCGGGCGCAACCACCGGCAGGAGCGGCAACACCAACCTGATCAAGGTCGAAACCATCTGAGGCCGCGCTACGCGCCCTCGCCCGTCAGCACCTGCACGATCTGGCCGACGTACATGTCGTGGAAGTCGCGCTGCGGGTAGTTTTGCTCCACGATCGCGCGGTCCACAAACCCCGCCTCCAGAATCGGCGCGCGGTAGAGCTTGCGGCAAACCAGCGTCAGGTTCGCCTGCGCAAACAGCGTCCAGTCCGCCTCGAACAGGGGCGTCAGGCCGACCTTGGCGATCTTGTCCTCGTCGCGCCCGGAGTGCGCGCCCAGATAGGCGAGCTGCTCCTTGTACCCCTCGGGGAAGAACGAGAGCGTGAAATACGCCTCGCGGTCCACAAACTGCTTGGTGTAGCGCTGCGGGCGGATGTAGATCACCGCCGTGGGCATGCCGCCGCCCTCGCCCCAGAGGGAGCCCAGGTGGCCCCAGCTCGCCGTCATCGTGTTGTAGCCGCGCTCCCGCGTCCCGGCGGTGATGAGCATCCACTCCCTGCCGATCCGGTGCATGGGGTTGAGGGTCAGTTCGCGCACGGAGATTTCCTGCATCGCATGTGCCTCCCTTCGCCGCGCGCCGCGCGGCCGTTTGCCCACATATTCTCCGCGGAGGGCGGGCAATCCTCCCGACGCGGAGGATTTTTCATGCCGTCGGCGGGGCGGATTGACAGGGATTTCAAGACTTCGTCACAATTTCCACCGCAACGCGGCCCGCGTTTGTGCTATAATGTTGCGGGGAGCCGCCCGCGCGGCGGCCCGCCCGACCAAACCTGACCTTGGAGGGATGCGCGCCCCGGCGCGCGAAATGCAAATGATGCAGATCAAGAAGATCGTTTCGCTCATGTTGGCCGTCGCGCTGCTGTTTGCCTGCGCGCACGCGCAGGAGCTGAGCACGGGCGCCAGCGGCGAGGAAGTCGAGCGCCTGCAAAACAGGCTGTACTACCTCGGCTTTCTGAGCATCACGCCCGACGGCGACTACGGGCCCAAGACCGCGGAGGCGGTCGCGGCGTTTCAGGCGTTTTTCAACGAGCGCGGCTACAGCCTGCGCATCGACGGCGTGGCCGACGAGCGCACGCAGACGCTCCTGTACGACGACGCGGTCGCGGACGCGAACTATCCTCTCACCATGGGCGACAAGAACGGCTACGTCCGCCGCGCGCAGCGCCGCCTGATCGACCTGGGCTTCCTCAGCGGCGCGGCGGACGGCGCATACGGCCAGAACACCGCAGACGCCGTGCGCGCCTTTGAGGTGATGCTTGTGGACAACGGCGTGGCGGGCGTGAGCGTGGACGGCGAGGCCGACGAGACCACGCTGGAATACCTCTACTCCGAATTGCTGGGCATGCAGATCGACACGCCCGTGTTCTACAACGAGGACAACCCCTCCGGCCTGCGCACGGGCCATCTGTACGCCGAGGCGGCGGTGCTCATCGACGCATCCACCGGCGAGACGCTTTTAGACAAGCGCGCCTCCGAGCGCATGTACCCCGCCAGCACCACCAAGGTGATGACGCTCCTGCTGGGCCTCGAGTACGGCGATCTGGAGCAGACCGTGACCGTGCCCGCGTCCGCGGGGCAGGTGCCCGGCGATTCCTCGCGCATGCCCGTGGCCGTGGGCGAAGTGCTGCCCTATGAGGATTTGCTCTACGGGCTGATGATCCGCTCCGGAAACGACGCGGCCAACGCCATCGCCACGCTCATGGCGGGCTCGGTGGACGCGTTCGTGGAGCGCATGAACCAGAAGGCACAGCAGCTCGGCCTGAGCGGCACGCACTACGACAACCCCCACGGCTACCACACCGAAACGCACTACACCACCGCGGCGGACATGGCCGCGCTCACGCGCTACGCGCTACAAAACGAGCAGTTCCGCGAGGTGTTCGAGACCCACACCCATCAGGTGGCCGCCACCAACATGCGCGCCGCGCGCACGCTCCAGTGCAGCTACAAGATATTCGACTCCGCCTCCGAGTTCTACTACGCCGACGCCGTGGGCGGCAAGACGGGCTTTACCTCCGCCGCGGGCTACTGCTTCGTGTGTACGGCGCAGCGCGGCGGCGTGACGCTCATCGCCGTCGTGTTCCACAGCGGCTCGCGCACCACGGACCGCTGGCTCGACGCGGCGCGCATGTTCGAATACGGCTTCGCGCTGCGCGGGGTGTGACCTTGGAGCTTCTGGACCTCTACGACGAGGACCGCCGCCCCACCGGCCGCACGGCGGAGCGCTTCGGCCCTCTCCCCGAGGGCGGGCTGCACACGGTGGTGCATGTGTGCATATTCGACCATCAGGGGCGCATGCTCATACAGCGCAGACAGCTTCAAAAGGCCGCGTGGCCCGGCAGGTGGGACCTGAGCGCCGGGGGCTGCGCGCTGGCGGGGGAGACAAGCCGGCAGGCCGCCATTCGGGAAACGCGCGAGGAGCTGGGCTTTGACCCCGCGCTGGACGGCGTGCGCCCGGCGCTGACGGTCAACTTCTCCCGCGGGTTTGACGACCTGTACCTGATCGAGCGCGAGGTGGAGCTGGAGAAACTGCGCCTGCAGCCCGAGGAAGTCATGGACGCGCGCTGGGCCGACCGGGGCGAGGTGCTGCGCATGATCGACGACGGCAGCTTCATCCCCTACCGCAAGAGTCTGATAGAACTTTTGTTCGAAATGCGCGGCAGCATGGGCATGCTCCCCGTGCCCTGGCCCGAAAGGACATAAATCTGACGCCCGCCCCGCCCGACAGTGTTTTTTCTCTCCCGTCGGGCGCGACGGGCCGTTTTCATCCGTCAAAAACAGAGCCGATGGCATCCGTTTTGCGTCCGCGCCTGGTACAATACGGCGGGGATATCCGAAACGTGCAACGCCACGGCTTCCTGCCCGCGCTTTCCCGCCGCATGAGGGGCATGCAATCCATTCCAGCCCCATGTCATCTTCCCCTATGCCGGGCTTTCTTCTTTTCCTGCCGTATGGCAAACTGGCGGTCCCTCTCCGCCTCTTTCTGCTCGCGGCTCTTTGTTTTCCTTTCCAGCGCGCACTGCGCATGTTGGAGCTTTAACGCCTGCTGCGCCCTTGTGCCAATGCCCTTATCCTGCAGTTGACGATGGATCTCACGCTGCATACGCTTGGGATTGATCTTCCGCCCCATGGCCGCTTCGGCCTGCATCGGAGGACTGAATTTCAGCCTGTGCCAGCTCCTGAGCAAAAACGCATAGACCTCACAATCCCTGGGCTCTGCGCCGAAGGTGATTTTGCATGCCTCATACCTGCCGTTATCCGTTCTTCCGTATAGACCGATCCAAAATGGAGCTTCAAACAGGATGGTCAGGCTGCTTTGCGGGCCTGTGCTCATTCTCGCAGGAACTGCCCTTCAAAGCGATTCAGCCATTCGAGGAGAGCGTTGTAAAGCAGCCGCTGCTGTTCAAAAATCGTTCTCCCAACCAGAGGAATGTCTGCAAATTCCTGCGCATAGCCCTCGCTCAACGCGGCCGAGGACTGCACGCTCCGGCGCAGAGTCGAAACCAGCTCCATGGCTTCGGCCTTATCCACCTTGTTCAGATTGGCAATGACCACATTGAAATCGAACAGCAGAGGCACCGGGCCGGCGGCGCAGGCGGCCATCAGCTCCCTGAAATACGCCCTGCCCTTGTCGGTGATGGAATAGATTGCCTTATCCGCAGACCTGCTGCCCTTTGCCACATCGCTTTGCAGGTAGCCGCTTTCGCGCATTTGAAGCACTTTCCGATAGATGGAAGGCGCGCTGATTCTCGTCCAACGGGAAAAATGATGGCACTCCACATCCTTCTGAATGTCATAGGCGCTTTGCGGCCTTTCCAATACCATGCCGAGTATGACCAAATCAATTGACGACACAATCACACCTCCACACTTTACTATCAATAATAGTACTATTGTTGATACCAAAAGTCAGGAAGAATTCTCGCCCGGCGATCTGCCCGCGGAGCGTCCGCTTCCTCCCGTCCACGACGCGCGAACCTCGAAGCGCCGGATGCAGGGCTAATAAAAATGTTGCTCGCCCAAGGGGTTTGCAACATATTTTTTATTCCGTTACACTGTGTATGAGTTTACAAAAGTGGACATGAAAAGCGAGGAACCATCTCGCTTGTATGTATATGCTTATAGAAGAGGAGGAGCGTCGAATGGAATGGCTGAAAAAGCTGAGCGCGGCGATAGATTACATAGAGGGCAATTTGGATGGCGATTTGTCCTATGATGAAGCCGCCCGGATCGCCTGCTGCTCGATTTTCTACTTTCAACGGGTGTTCTCCTATGTAACCGGTGTTTCGCTCTCGGAATACATCCGTCGCAGGAGGATGACGCAGGCCGCCTTTGACCTCCAGCGAACAGGCGCCAAGGTGATCGATGTCGCTTTGAAATACGGGTATAGCTCCCCGACGTCATTTTATCGCGCCTTTCAAAGCGTCCACAACATCTCCCCGGCCGCGGCAAAAAGCATGGGAAGTACGCTCAACGCCTATCCGGCAATTCGCCTTTCCGTTCGGGTTGCGGGAGGAAGCGCAATGCCCTATCACATAGCGGAAAAACAATCCATGCGGATCGTGGGGGTCCGCGCTCCGCTGGTGCAGGATATGGAGGAAAACCAGCGGGAAATCCCGAGGTTTTGGGCGGCGGTTGCGGGCGATCATCGCTTCTGTGAGATCTGTCGCCTATCCAATCGGAAGCCGCAGGGGATTTTGGGCGTGAGCGTCTATGTGAAGCCGCAGGAGGCCTTTTATTACATTGCTGCGGCAACCGATAAGCCCGCGCCGCAGGGTATGTTTGAATGCGAGATACCAAAGGCAAGTTGGGCCGTCTTTGAAAACGACGGACAGTTCAAAGAAAACGTGCAATGCATCTTTAGAAGGTTCTATACGGAATGGCTGCCCTTTTCGGGATATGCGCATGCCGGTCTGCCGGATATAGAGGTATATACTGCTTGCCCTGAAGCGCCGACCAGCGGCCATTCCGAAGTATGGATTGCAATCCAAAAGAACAGGGAGGACAAAGTATGTACCATTTGAGGTTCCAAGGCGACCATTATTCGATGGGGGTCAAGCGCGGGAGGATTTTTCAGAAGTGCAAAATGTGCTTTCCTTTACATCTCGATCCGTTTCAGCTTGAACATGGAAGACGGAGCGAAAAAATACTGAAAGATTTTTTTCCGGAGGTCTGCGCAGAGATAAAGGGCGTGAGCGACGCCATGGGCGCAGACTATGGCGTTCTCATCTCCTGGATGCTATGTATGGGCTGCTGCATGTATAACCTGGAAGAGAATATACCCGTTGAGATCAGGGGCTGCACCGCGTTTGCCTATTCCAAAGGCGGACGGGTGATCTACGGCAGGAACAATGATTTGCCGCCGTGCTTGAAAAACGGGAGCAAAAGCGAAGTATATGCCCCGTCAAACGGCAATCGGTTTCATCTTGCGACCTCCTCTTTCATCAATGGCGAGGAGGGCATAAATGAGCACGGCTTGGCCGTCGCCATGACTTTTGTAATGACGGGCCTTGACAAAATACAGGCGGGGTTCAATTCTTGCTTTATCGTGAGATACTTGCTTGAAAAAGCAGATGCGGTACCCAATGCAATCTCTTTGCTCATGGAACTGCCGATCGCCTCCAACTGTAATATTTTGGTTGCCGACAGGAGCGGAGAAATGGCAGTTATCGAATGCACGCCCACCGCAAAGAGTATGCGGGAAGCGATTTGCTTTGAGAAGGATAAGATCGTCTGCGCCGTCAACCGCTTTACTTCCGATGAGATGCGGCCCTTTGACATGGCGAACGGCGACGACTACTTCTCCGACAGGCGATACCAAACTGTCCTGGACAGCTTCCCGGCGCACATTCAAGGCGACTATATCGAAACAACCAGGCGGCTTCTAAAGGGCGATTACGGGTTCATGTGTCAATACGACGACCCGAATTTTGAAACGGTTTGGAGCTCCATATTCGATTTGAAGACGCTCAAGATATATCGCGCGGAAGGCGACCCGAGAAGAGAGAAATTCGCCGCGGACAACCGTCTGCATGGCATGGTGAACCGCTAAAGCCCTGAACATCATGGCGGCGCGCTCTGTCTGTGGGCACAGACTCGCGCTGCCTCCGGAAAAAGCCTGCGCATCCTTCCGCGCGGTCGAAAAAGCGGGCGAGAAGTCAAGGACTTCTCGCCCGCTCAGGCCGCTGACAAAGCCCCCAAACGCAAAAATCACTTCCGAAAGAAAAGAAG
>DXVG01000102.1 GCA_019409045.1 Clostridiales bacterium
AATCACTTCCGAAAGAAAACAAGCGGAAGTGATTTTTGCTTCCTGCGTCAGCTTCACCTGCAAACTGCGGTCACTTACGCACATGTAAGCTCCCTTATTTTTATGCCCGTTTTTCCGCCCCGACGCCGAATTTCCTCTGCGTCATCTGTGCGTAGTGCTTATACAGCACCCCGAACCGATAGGGATAGCCCGGCTTCCACGGCTTTGCGCGGCCGCAGAAGTGGAGGATGGCCGTGTTCGCCATCACCCAGTCCATGTCCGCCACGCCGGAGCTGCGCAGCAGGTAGCTGCTGTAGTATCGCGCGTCGTAGTTCCAGACAAAGTCGTCCAGCGGCAGTATCCGCGTGCCATACATGGCGTTGAGCACGTCCTGGTCCGGCAGCAGCAGCCCCGCGCCGCGGTCGGAGACGTAGGAAAACACATCCTCCGGCAAAACCTCGCGCCTGCACCCGTCCAGGTCCATCAGCAGAACGCCGGAATTGAAGTAGTCGCTTTCGGTCCCCAGGCGGATGCGGTTGACGTCGTTTGTGATCCCGGTCACGCCCGTGTGGGAGGCCGCGGCGAACAGATTGCCCTTCAGGTCCGTCTCCCACAGAGGGCGCAGGGGATTGATCACGAGCATGTCCGGGTCCAGATACAGTATCCGCCCCAGATGCTCCGGCAGCAGGCGCGGCGCGAGCAGCCGGTAGTACATTTCCTTGGGATAGCGTTTGGTCACCGGCGCATCCTCAAACAGCGCAGCGTCCGCCCGGATGGGGTGCAGCGCCCATCCGAGCGCGCGGCACTGGTCGTCCACGCCCTTGAGCCCCGCCTGCGGAATATCGCTGTGCAGCAGGTACACCTCCGCCCGCTCCCCCGGATCGTTTGCGGCGATGGAGGTCAAAAGCACCTGAAGCTGCCTTAGGTAGTTCTCATCCAGCGTGACCAGCAGATGGATGGGGCCGTCCGCCCCCGCGCTAGCGCGAGCCAATGTCGCTCACCGCCTGCACCAGATAGTCGATGCCCATCAGGATCAGGTACAGGCCGATGATATAGCTGACGGAGACGAAGGAAAGCGTCGGGTTGAAGATCATCGCAAAGCCGAGCACGAGGCCGATGATGTTCACGATCAGCGTGAAATAGTAGTAGCCGTTGCCCGCCAGCAGCCGGACCTCGGACAGGCGGCACAGGCGCGTGATGCAGTGCGTGATGAACCACAGGGGGAACAGTATCACCAGCGCCCACTTGCCCGCGTCGATGTTGAGCAGCAGGAAAATGCCCGCGAGTATGCTCAGTATGCCCATCACAAGGGACATTGGCGGGCCAAAGCCCGTGCGACGCTCCATCTTCACATAATACACGATGTCCGCGATGCCGCCGACGATCGCCATCAGACCGTAGACAAACACGACGCCCGACAGCGCGCCGGAGGGGCGCACGAACGTAACGGCCCCCAGTATGATGAACGCAATTCCTACGAGCAACTCTCCCCAGCCCAATGCCGATCTGTTTCTCATGGTAAGCCCTCCCAATCTAGTTTTTCCGCGGCCCGGCCGCCCGCGCTTTATCGGCGGACGCCCTCCGCGGTCCGGGTATAGGATAGCAGACGGCGCCCGCGTTCGCCACTGGCAGTATTCCCGGTTTGTCCTTACAAAAACGCGCCCGTGTCAGATTTTTTTACACTTCGCCGGTTTTGTACATACACATGCGCGAAACTGCAAGTGGCGCGCCGCGCCGTTTTTTGCTATGGTATTCTCGAACAAAACCACGGAAGGGAGTTTCGCTTGTGAACGTGGGTGAAGGCATGTTTGCCATCAAATTGTACGAGCTTGAACGCCAGTATGGGCGGATGCAGAGCAGGCTGCAGCTCTGCCGGGGAGAAGACCGCGAAAAGATACGGCGCGAGCTGCATGCGATCCGGGACGAATTTATGGAAAACGAGCTTCTATTGAAAAAGAGCGTGGAAAACAGCCGCTCCCCCGCCGTCGCGGCGCTGTCCAGGGCGCAGGGGGAATACTATCGCACGGTGAGGGAGCTTCTGGAGCGGGAGCTTCCCATGCAGCTGCACAGCGAGATCACGCAGCCCTCTGAGGATGCGGCGGAGGCGGCCGCGCTGTACGCGGAATACGCCATCGACTTTGCCGTGCAGTCCATGCGCTACGCACTGATGGCCGCGCTGACGGCCATGGACCTGGAAATGAAGATCGAAGAAGGGGGGCAGGACGATGAATGAAGTACAAAAGCCCAAAAAACCTCTGCTCTATTACTACGGCATCGCGCTTCTGATACTGATGCTGTTCAACTTCCTGGCCATGCCGATGCTGGCGCAGCGGCAGATTCAGGTGGTGGACTACGGGACCTTCATCTCCATGACGGAGAACGGCGAGATCGGCGAGGTGGAGATCCAGGCGCAGGAGAACCAGATACTCTTTACCGACAAGGAGGGCACCGCCGTCTACAAGACCGGCATGGTGGACGACCCCGACCTCACGCAGAGGCTGTATGAATCCGGCGCGAAGTTCTCCGGCGAGATCATCGAGCAGATGTCGCCGATTCTGAATATACTACTGAGCTGGGTGCTGCCCATCATCATCTTCATCGGCATCGGCCAGCTTCTGTCCAAGCGCATCATGGACCGCGCGGGCGGCGCCAACTCCATGGCCTTCGGCATGGGCAAGAGCAACGCCAAGGTGTATGTAAAGTCCTCCGAGGGCATAAAGTTCACCGACGTGGCGGGCGAGGACGAGGCCAAGGAGAGCCTCGCCGAAGTGGTGGACTATCTGCACAACCCCGACAAATACAAGGAAGTCGGCGCGGCCATGCCCAAGGGCATCCTGCTGGTGGGCCCTCCGGGCACGGGCAAGACGATGCTGGCCAAGGCCGTGGCGGGCGAGGCGAACGTGCCGTTTTTCTCCATGTCCGGCTCGGAATTTGTGGAGATGTTCGTGGGCATGGGCGCGGCAAAGGTGCGCGACCTGTTTAAGCAGGCCAAGGAAAAGGCCCCCTGCATCGTGTTCATCGACGAGATCGACGCCATCGGCCAGAAGCGCAGCAGCGGAAAGATGGGTGGCAACGACGAGCGGGAGCAGACGCTCAACCAGCTCCTGACCGAGATGGACGGCTTTGAGGAAAACAGCGGCGTGATTTTGCTGGCGGCCACCAACCGCCCCGAGTCCCTCGACCCCGCGCTCACGCGCCCCGGCCGCTTCGACCGCCGCGTGCCGGTGGAGCTTCCCGATTTGAAGGGCCGCGAGGCAATTCTCAAGGTGCACGCCAAGAAGATCAAGCTCGCCCGTGACGTGGACTTTGGCAAGATCGCGCGCATGGCCTCCGGCGCTTCGGGCGCGGAGCTTGCCAACATCATCAACGAGGCGGCGCTGCGCGCCGTGCGCGACAGCCGCAAGGAAGTCACGCAGGCGGATTTGGAGGAGAGCATCGAGGTGGTCATCGCCGGCTACCAGAAGAAGAACGCCATACTGACCGACAAGGAAAAGCAGATCGTGGCCTATCACGAGATCGGGCACGCGCTGGTGGCCGCCATGCAGAGCCACTCCGCGCCCGTGCAGAAGATTACCATCGTGCCGCGCACCTCCGGCGCGCTGGGCTACACCATGCAGGTGGAGGAGGGCGAGCACAACCTGCTGAGCAAGGAGGAGCTGGAGAACAAGATCGCAACGCTCACCGGCGGCCGCGCCGCGGAGGAAGTAGTGTTCGGCTCGGTGACCACCGGCGCTTCCAACGACATCGAGCAGGCCACCAAGCTCTCCCGCGCCATGATCGCGCGCTACGGCATGAGCGACGAATTTGACATGGTGGCCATGGAGACGGTGAACAACCAGTATCTGGGCGGCGACGCCTCGCTGGCCTGCTCCGTGGAGACGCAGACGCAGATCGACAAGCAGGTGGTATCGCTTGTGAAGCGGCAGCACGAAAAGGCGCGGCAGATACTGCTGGACAACCGCGAAAAGCTCGACGAGCTGTCGAACTACCTCTACGAAAAGGAGGCCATCACCGGCGAGGAGTTTATGGGCATACTGCAAAATGGCCGCGCCCAGTGACCGCGCAGGACCAGAAAGGATAAACGCCTATGTTGAGGATATTCAAAAACCTGACCAAGCGGGAATGGCTGTGCCTGCTGGCCGCGCTGGTCTTTATCGTAGTGCAGGTGTGGCTGGATTTGAAGCTTCCCGACTACATGTCCGAGATCACCGTGCTTGTGCAGACGCAGGGGAGCGAAATGGGCGAGATACTCGCCGCGGGCGGCAAGATGCTCCTGTGCGCGCTGGGCAGCCTGGTCTCGTCCGTGGCGGTGGCGACGCTGGCGGCAAAGGTGGCGGCAAACTTCGGCGCGATATTGCGCGCCAAGATGTTTGACAAGGTGCAGAGCTTCTCCATGGAGGAGATCGGCCGCTTCTCCACCTCCAGCCTGATCACGCGCACCACCAACGACGTGCAGCAGGTGCAGACGCTTATCGTCATGGGCCTGCAGGCGATCGTCAAGGCGCCCATCATGGCCGTGTGGGCCATCTGCAAGATCTACGACAAGAGCTGGCAGTGGACGACCGCCACGGCCGTGGCCGTGGTGGTGCTGCTGGCGCTGGTGTTCACCTGCGTGCTGCTGGCGCTTCCGAAGTTCAAAAAGATACAGGCCTACACAGACGACCTCAACCGCGTGACGCGGGAGAACCTCACGGGCCTGAGCGTTGTGCGCGCCTACAACGCCGAGGAGTATCAGGAGGCGAAGTTTACCAAGGCCAACGACGACCTCACCGGCGCGAACCTGTTCGCCAACCGCACCATGGCGTTTCTGATGCCCGGTATACAGGCGATCACCAGCGGCCTGACGCTGGCGATCTACTGGATCGGCGCGGTGCTCATCGACGGCGCGGGCATGGCGCAGAAGCTGACGCTGTTTTCCGACATGGTGGTGTTCTCCTCCTACGCGATGCAGGTGGTCATGGCGTTTATGATGCCGGTGGTCATCTTCATCATACTGCCCAGGGCCTCGGTCGCGGCAAAGCGCATCCTCGAGGTGCTCGACACGCACACGCGCATCAAGGACGGCACGCTCACCGCCGCGGACACGGACAAGACCGGCGAGATCGAGTTCCGGGATGTGGCCTTCCACTACCCCGGCTCCTCTCAGAACGTGATCGAGGGCATCAGCTTTACCGCCAAAAAGGGCGAGACCGTCGCGCTCATCGGCTCCACGGGCTGCGGCAAGAGCACCGTGGTCAACCTCATCCCCAGGTTTTACGACGCGACCAAGGGCGAAGTGCTCGTCGACGGCGTGAACGTGCGCCAGTACCGGCAGAAGGCTTTGCGGGACAAGATCGGCTATGTGTCGCAGAAGGCCGTGCTCTTCTCCGGCGACATCACCTCCAACGTCGCCTATGGCGGCGACGAGAGGCATCCCGTCACCGACGAGGACGTCAAAGAGGCGCTGGAGATCGCGCAGGCAAAGGACTTCGTCGAGCGCCAGCAGGGCGGCTACCGCGGCTTTGTGGCCCAGGGCGGCAGCAACTTCTCCGGCGGGCAGAAGCAGCGCCTCTCCATCGCGCGCGCGATCGCCAAGCGCCCGGAGATACTCATCTTCGACGATTCCTTCTCCGCGCTGGACTACGCCACCGACCGCAGGCTGCGCAAGGCGCTGGATGAGCACTGCGCGGACTCCACGCGCGTAATCGTGGCGCAGCGCATCGGAACCATCCGCGACGCGGATCAGATCATCGTGCTCGACAACGGCAGGATCGCGGGCAAGGGAACGCATGCGGAGCTGATGCGCTCCTGCGAGGTCTACCGGCAGATCGCCTATTCTCAGCTGTCCAAGGAGGAACTGGCGCAATGACATACAATGGATCACAGGGAAGAAAGGCGCGCCCCGGCATGGGCGGTCCCGGCATGGGCGGCCCCGGCATGGCGCCGGGACAGAAGGCGAGCGCCGGAACGTGGAAAAAGCTGCTGAAATACTGCAAAAAGCACTGGGTGGTCATCATACTCGCGCTGATCTGCTCCATCGCGGGCTCCGCGCTCACGCTGGTCGGCCCCGGAAAGCTGTCGGAGATCACCGACATCGTCTCGGCGGGGCTCGCGCCGGACACGCAGAAGCTCGAACAGGTCGTCGAGCAGTCCACGCAGAACGCCTCCGCGAACATGGAAGTGCTCGCGACCGCCATTTCGGACAACGTGGCGCAGAACGCGCAGAGCCTGATGGCCGCCGTGTCCGAAAACCTCTCCCCCGAGAATCTGGAAAAGACCGCGGCGCAGATACTGACCTCCTCCGAGTTCTCCGAGGAGGAGAAGGCGGCGCTTGAGCAGGCGCTTGCGGCGATCGAGGCCAACCCGGACGCGGCGCAGGCGCAGCTTTCGGCGCTGCCGGAATCGGTGCAGAACGCGCTGTTTGCCCCCGTGGAGGTGAGCGGCGTGTCCATCCCCGCGGAGGACCAGTTCGCGGCGCTGCGCGCCTTTAATGACGCCGAGGCGTCGGAGGCGGCGATGGCGCAGCTTCCGGAATCGGTGCTCGCCGCGCTGTATACGGACATCACCGTGAACGGCTCCGCCCTCACCTACGACGGCAAATCATGGTGGAAGGACAAGACCTTCAAATCCTTCGACATCCGCGACAAAGTAAAAACCGGTGAAAACGAGATCATAGTCGAAG
>DXVG01000103.1 GCA_019409045.1 Clostridiales bacterium
ATGTGTATAAGAGACAGGTCCAGATCCTCGCCGCCTCTGGCGCGCTTACGCAGTTTGTCGGTGTATTGACGCATTTCCTCGTCGGAGAGCTTCTGCATCTGGCCCTCGAGGGCGCCAATCTGCTCCACGGTCTTGCGCAGACGCTTGATCTCCGCCTCGTTGGAGCCGGAGAGCGCCTTTTTGATGAAATCGAACATGTCCTTCCTCCAAGACCGATCTATCGCGCGGCCGCGCGGGCCGCAAAATTCCAATATACTATTATATAGACAGAAACCCGCATTTTCAATATCCCCGCGCGAAAATTTGCGGCTTTGTCACGGGATCGCCGTCGTATCGCCCAGCCCGTGCAGCGCGCGGCCGAGGTCGAAGCGCGCCCTCTCGCTGCGGCGCGCGCAGGCGCGCAGGCGGCGATAGGCCAGAAGCCCCGTCTCCACATCCGCGGGTTCGAGGGCCCTGCCCGCGTAGCGGGCGTGCATAAGGCGCGCAAAGAACGCCTCCAGCTCCGGCACCTGCGCAGCGCCGTGCAGCGCGCGGCGGGCAAACGCGTCCAGCGCCTCACCGCCGCGCGGGGCCTGCCCCATGCGCGCAAGCAGCATAAGCAGCGCGCGGCACACGATCAGCCCCGCCTCGTCCGGGCTTGCGGCGCGCGCGGCGAGCGCCGCGGGGTCCGTGCGGCGCAGCCGGCGGCGCAGCCAGAGGATGACAAGCGCAAGCAGCGCGATCAGCACGAGCAGCACGAGCAGCGCGATCAGCCACGGCGAGGGGCCGCCCGGATCGTCCGGGGCATTCGGGTCGTTCGGCTCGTCCATCGGCGCGGCGTCGTCCGGCTGGGGCGACGGGCTGGGCGTGGGCCGGCCCTCCGGCGGTAGCGACGGCGTGGGCGTTGGCGAATCCGCGCCCGGGTCGGGCGTGGCGGTCGGCTCGGCCTCGGGGTCCTCGGGCGGCGGCGTGGGGCTGTCCCCGCCGTCGGGCACAAAGCCGGTGGAGCCGCCCTGGCCGAGGTGGTCGTGGATCTGGCCCTCGCCCTCGCCATTGTCGGAGGCCGCGGCCGCCTCCTCCGCCAGCGCGGTCGGGTCGAAGCTTAACCAGCCCACGCCGTCGAAGCAGACCTCCACCCACGCGTGCGCGTCCTCGCCGGTGAGCACCACGCTCTCGCCGCCGGTGTCGTAGAGCGCGTAGCCCTCGACGTAGCGCGCGGGCAGGCCCACTGCGCGGCACAGCACCGCCATGGCGCTTGCAAAGTAGCTGCAATAGCCCTCGCGGAAATCGAGCAGGAAGTAGGACACGAAATCGCGGTCGGCGGGCGGATAGTCCACCTCCAGCGTGTAGCGGCAGTTCGCCACCAGCCAGTCGCGGATGGCGGCGGCCTTGGCGTAGTCGCCCTCGACGCCGGATGTGATCTGCGTGGCCAGCTCGTACACGCCCGATTCCACGCCCTCGGGCAGCGCAAGGCAGGTCTGCGTCGCCTCGGTGTAGATCGCGTCCTGCGCGCCCGCGCGGGAGAGCGTGAGCGCCTCCAGCGCCGCGTCGTCTCCCTGCGCGTAGGCGGTAAAGGCATAGGCGTCGCCCGCCTGCACGTTGCGCGCGAGGAACAATTCGCCGATGGAGTTGTAGTACACGGCGTTTTGAAGGTCCATGGAGAACGAGGAGAGCCGATTGGGCACGAACAGGGAGCTCGTGCCGTCGGCGAGCATCTCCACCTGCGCGTTCACCTCGGCAAAGGCCGCCTCGCCGCCGGACACGGCCTGGGAGGCGAACACAGCCTCCCGCGTGGAGCGGCGCGTGAAATCGTAATAGAGGTAGCGCGCCTTCTCGCCCCCGTCCGTCCAGGAGATGCCCGTGTAGTCGCGGCGGATGGTGCCGCGCAGCAGAAGCTCGCCGTCGGCGGCGACGCGCATCACGGGCGTCGCGTCCGGCGTGGCGGGGCCGCCCAGCCGCGGCGAGGCGGTGTCCCCGTCCATGACGGTGTGGTTGTAGCCGCGCTCCTGCAGGGAGAATGTCTGGCGCACTTCGCTGAAGCGGAAGTAATCCTCAAAGGCGTTGCGCACGCTGTTGGCGGCGTTCTCAAGCGGCGCCCAGGTGAGCCGCCCGCTGGGCACCAGCGCAAAGGCCAACAGCACCGCCAGCGTGGCCGGGATCAGCGCGCGCGCGTAGCCGCGCACGTCCCGCTCGATCTCCGAGGTGTGCGCGTAGGCCGCGGCCAGGCCGATCAGCGCGGGCACCGCCGCGCCCACGCCGGAGTGCGTGCTCAGCGCGCTGGCGATGAGTATGGCCGCGAGCGCGATCACCGCCGCGAAAAACACGCCGCCGCGGCTTCGCACCAGCGGGAAGAACAGCAGCCCGAACGCCACGCCCAGCAGCATGCACGCCGCCGGGGCGTGCTCGCCCAGCGCGGAGGCGTCGCCCGTCTGCGCGGCGGCGCGCACGGCGTCCACCAGCGCGCGCACGCCGAAGGCGCCGCCCAGCACCGTCACGCCCGCAAGCGCCACCAGCGCCGCGATCCCCGCGATGAGCCCGCCCGGGCCCAGGCACATGACCGCGCACGACAGCGCCGCCGCGAGCGCCCACAGGTACGCCGCGGGCCACGCCGCCGCAAGCGGCGTCGCGCCGAGTATGACGTTTGCCACGCTGCCCGCCACCAGCGCCGCGATCAGCGCCGTGCTCAGCAGCCGTAAGAGTTTCTGCGTCGTTGTCATTTCCGTCCTCTGCGCTTTTTGCGCACTACGCGGCGCCGGCCCATGGGTCCACGAGCCGCGCCTCGACGTTTTCCATCTTCAGCCGCTCCACCATCTCCAGCGACTGCACGTTGCGGCTGTCGGTGACCCATAAAAGCCTGACCCGCACGCCCGAGCGCGAGAGCTTGAGCGCCATGTCCGCCACGCGCGTGGTCAGCCGCGGCGTGACCAGCACGCAGCCGCCGGTGCGCGTGGTGCGCCGGAGCATCTGCATCTGCACCTGCTCGTAGGGGAAGGGGCTGTCGAACTTCACGCGCATCAGCGCCTCGGCGAACATGAGAAAGTCCTGCGGGAACTGGCCGGACACCTCGCTCGGCCGCGTGCTCTGCAGGGGCATGCGCACGGGATAGCCCTCCTCGAGCTGCGCCTTGGCCTGCGAGAGGCATTCCTCGCACACGCAGTCCTCGATGCTCAGCGCCTGATCGGGCAGCGCCGAGATCTCCGACAGATCCGGCACGATCAGCGTGTCCGGCCGGGAGGATTCCTCAAATGTGCGCACCATCAGCTCGCGCTTGCGCATGGTCAGCTTCCAGTGTACCTTTTTGAGCACGTCGCCCTCCTGCCACTTGCGCACGTCCGAGGGCGAGGCCGTGTCCTCGCTGGCGCGCGAGCGCAGCTCCGGCCCCGTGTCGCCCGCGTGCAGCTCCATAAACGGCGCCTCGTGCGAGCGCGGGTAGACGTCCACCTTCAAAAGCCGCATGCCGCTGGCGCGCGATATGTTGAACAGGCCGAACATGTCCTTCGCGCGCAGGCGCGAGACGCCCACCTCGTAGCTGCCCCTGTGCGGGCAGCGCAGCATGTAGCGGAATGTCCGCGTCTGAAACGGCGGGGGGGACACGCTGATCTCCTGCGAGGCGGAGAACGTCGAGGGCACGTTGAGGCGTATGCGCAGCGCCGAGACCGGCAGAAGCGACGTGTGCCGGACGGTGAATATGGTCATCAGCGCCTCGCCGCGCTCCACGCGGGGGCGGACGCCGCGCATCTCGATGCGCACGCTCAAAAGCACCCAGATCACCGACGCCAGCGACAGCGCCGCGATCAGCAAAAGCGAGTAAAACAGCAGGTAGTATATCTGCCCGCCGGTGGACAGGCCCGTGACCAGCAGGCCCGCCATGGCGATGAGCAGCCCCGCGAGGCGCGAAGTCATTTGACCTTCACCGGCACCTGCACGGCGCCCAGCACGTTTGCCAGCACCCTCTGCGCGGTCATGTTGCGCATGCGCGCCTCCGGGCTGAGCACCAGACGGTGCGCGAGCACCGGCTCGGCCATCTTCTGCACGTCCTCGGGGGAGACGTAGTCGCGCCCGAGCATCAGCGCCCGCGCCTGCGCCGCGCGCAGAAGCGAGATCGCCGCGCGCGTGGATATGCCCAGCTGCAGCGCGCCGTTTTTGCGCGAGGCCGCGGCAATGGCGGCGATGTAGGCGCGCACCTCGCGCGATGTGTAGACCGTGTCCACCTGCTGCTGGAGCTTTACGATGTCCTGCGATGTGCAGATGGGGCGAAGCTCCTCCATCGGCCGCGCGCCGGAGGTGTAGCGCTCGAGTATGTCGGCCTCCTCCTCGGGCGTGGGGTAGCCGATGGCCACGCGCATGAAGAAGCGGTCGAGCTGCGCCTCCGGCAAGGGATAGGTGCCCACGAAGTCCACCGGGTTCTGCGTGGCCAGCACGATAAACGGGCTGGGCATGCGGTAGGTGGCGCCGTCCACGGTGACCTGCCCCTCCTCCATGACCTCCAGGAGGCTCGACTGCGTCTTGGGCGATGTGCGGTTGATCTCGTCTGCCAGCACGATCTGGCTCATCACAAGCCCCGGCCGGTACTCGAGCTCGCCGGTCTTGAAGTTGACGATGGAAAAGCCCGTGATGTCGCTGGGGGTGATGTCCGGGGTGAACTGTATGCGCTTGAACGAACAGTCCAGCGAGCGCGCCAGCGCCGAGGCAAGCGTCGTCTTGCCCACGCCGGGGACGTCCTCGATGAGCACATGGCCGCGGCACAGAAGCGCGATCATCATCAGCTCCACCGCGTCCTGCTTGCCCACGATGACCCTGCCCACGTTCTTTGTCAGCAACTGCGCAAACCGCTGCGTTACCTGCATATCCGCGTTCTCCTTACATCTTTATATGCGCTGCCGCTCCCGCGGCGCTGCCTATGCGCGGCGGCGGCAAAGCGCACGAACTCAGTTTCCAGTATACAAATTCGCGCGGAGAATGACAAGCAAATCTGTTCAAATGCCCCGGAATGTGCTACAATATTCAAAGGAAGGTCACAATTCGGAGGCGTTATGCGACGTATCTTTACCTTGGACGCGGTCGATTCCACCAACCTCGAGGCCAAGCGATATGCGCTTTCGGGCATGGGCGAGTGCGCGGTGGTGGCGCGGGAGCAGACCGCGGGGCGCGGCCGCCTCGACCGCGCGTGGCAGTCCCCGCGCGGCGAAGGGCTGTGGGTGTCGCTGCTTTTGCGGCCGCGGGGCGTGCCCGCACAGCACGCGGGCGGGGCGCTGTTCGTGGCGGCGCTCTCCATGGCCGAGGCGCTCCTGCCCTACGGCCCGGCGAGGATCAAGTGGCCCAACGACCTTGTGATGAACGGCAAAAAGATCTGCGGCATGCTGGCCGAGGCGGGCTTTCGGGAAGGGGCGTGCGACTGGGCGGTGCTCGGGCTGGGGGTGAACCTGATGCAGGCGAGCTTCCCGCAGGAGCTGTCCCACGCCACATCGCTGTTTTTGCAGACGGGCGTGCGCCTTGCCCCGGAGGAGCTTCTGCCGCTGTTTCTCGAGCGGTTTGAGCCGTGGTACGCGCGCTGGCAGGCGGAGGGCCTCGCCCCCATACTCGCGGGCATCCGCCCGCTGTCGGCCACGCTTGGACAGAGTGTGCGCATCGAGGGCCGCGAGGGCGTGGCGCTCGATCTGCGCGAGGACGGCGCGCTCGTGTGGCAGGTGGACGGCAAGACCGAGGCCGTGCTGGCGGGCGACGTGTCCGTGCGCGGTCTGGACGGGTATGTGTAAAGCAGACGGCCGCGGAGGTGACGTTATGAGCTTGGGGAAACACCTTTTGACCCCGGAACAGATGCGCGTGATGGAGCGGATGTACTTTGAGGAGGCGGGCGTTCGCTCCATCGACGTGATGGAGCGGGCGGCCCTGGCGATCCGCGCCCTGCTCGAATCGAAGTTCAGCGCATCCAAGACGGTCTTTTTCGCCTGCGGCCCCGGCGGCAACGGCGGCGACGGCCTTGCGGCGGCGCGGTTGCTCAAGCCGCGCGGCGGGGAGGTGGCCTTCGTGCTGGCGGAGGAGCCGAGGAGCGCCGACGCCGTGGAAAACCTGCGACGCGCGCGGGAAGCGGGCGTGCGCGAGATTGCGGTGGACAGCCGCGAGTGCCCGGACATCTGGGTGGACGCGCTGTTCGGCACCGGGCTTTCGCGCTCCCCGGAGGGAAATGCCGCCGCGCTCATCCGCCGCATGGACGAAGACCGCGCGCGACACGGCGCGAAGATCGTCTCCGTGGACATCCCCTCCGGCCTTTCCGGCCTCTCCGGGCGGGCGTTCGGGCATTGCGTGCAGGCCGATACCACCCTTGCCCTCCAGTTTCCCAAGACCGGCTGCTATCTGGAAGACGGTCTGGATATGTGCGGCCAGATCGTTACGGCGGACATCCGCATATCCCCGACCGGGGCGTTTGAGGACTACCACCGCGCCACCGGGTACAATTTCCTCTTTGCCGACGCGCAGGACTTCCTGCCCGCATATCCCCGCAACGTCCACAAGGGAACGCGCGGGCACGTCCTGGTGGTGGCGGGCAGCGCAGGCATGGCGGGCGCGGCGGCGCTGTGCGCGGGCGCGGCGCTGCGTTGCGGCGCG
>DXVG01000104.1 GCA_019409045.1 Clostridiales bacterium
GGTGTACCGCGGCGACTCCCCCGCCTCCGCCGTGCTGGCGCGGCTCTCGCTCAACGAGCAGCTGACCGTGCTGGCCGAGCGCGGCGGCTGGGCGCGCGTGACCAACGGTCGCAGCCAGGGCTACATGCCGCTGAGCGACCTGGGCGACGCGCCCGCGCAGCAAGTTGAGCAGCCCGAGACCTACGTCACCGGCTATGTCGAAACCCCCGGCGCGAAGGTGTACGCATCCGCCTCCACATCCGCGCAGACGCTCGCCACGCTCTCGTTCAACGCCACGGTGGAAGTGGGCGAGATCCGCGGCGACTGGGGCAAGGTGCGCAGCGGCGCGCAGACCGGCTACATGCGCATGGCGGACCTCTCCTCCTCGCGCGTGGAGACCACCACCGCCTACGCAAAGCAGAGCGGCGTGCAGGTGTACGCCGCCGCGAACACCGCCTCGAACGTGGTGGGCACGCTCGAGGTCAACGACGAGGTCGCCATCGCGGGCGCCAACGACGGCTGGGGCCGCGCGGTCGACGGCGTGAACGTGGGCTACATACTGCTGGAGCAGCTCTCCCAGCAAAAGACCGATACGACGCTGCGCCCCGGCGACTCGGGCGAGGCCGTCCGCGAGCTGCAGGCGCGGCTCAAGGAGCTGGGCTACTTTGAGGGCTCGCTGGGCGGAAACTACCTCACGCTCACGCAGAGCGCGGTGCAGGCCTTCCAGCGCGCGGCCAACCTGCCGGTGAACGGCATCGCGGACGAGGCCACGCGCAGGGCGATCTTCGCCTCGGACGCGCCCCGCTACGACCCCGCCGACGCCGGCTACTCCGACGCCACGCCCGCCACGGGCACGGCAAAGGAGATGGACTGGTGGACCAGCGGCATACAGTCCATCTTCGCCCGCGGCACGGTGGTCAAGGTCACCGACGTGGAGACGGGCATCTCCTGGTATGAGAAGCGCACCGGCGGCACCAACCACGCCGACGTGCAGCCTCTGACCGCCGCCGACAGCGCCAGCATGAAGCGCGCCTACGGCGGGAAGTGGTCCTGGGAGCGCCGCGCCATATTCGTCACCATCGACGGCGTGAACTACGCCGCCTCCATGAACGGCATGCCGCACGGCTCGGACTCCATCTCCGGCAACGGCTTCGACGGCCACCACTGCATACACTTCACCAACAGCCGCACCCACGGCAGCAACCGCAGGGACCCCGACCATCAGGCGGCCATCCAGAGGGCGCTGCGCGCCACGCTCTGACGCCGCCCGACAGCTCATCCCCCAAAAATCGCTCCCCGATCCGTTTGAGGAGCGATTTTTTTGCTTGTGCGCTTCGGGGCGCTCACTGCCCCGCGCGCCACTTTTCCCGGTACGCGCCGGGCGTTACGCCCTCGTAGGCGCGAAACAGCGCGATGAAGCGGCTGGCGCTCTCCACGCCCACCATGCCCGCGATCTCGCTGACGGGGCGGTCGGTGGTCTGCAAAAGCTCCTTGGCGCGGTTGACGCGCGCCAGCATCTGGAACCGCTTGGGAGACAGCCCCGTGTGCCGCTTGAACAGCTTCTGGAAGTAAAACCGGTCGAGCGAGTACATGCCGGCCAGCTCGGACAGGGACACGCTCTGGCTCACATGCTCCAGAAGGTATGCGCGCGCGTCGGACACGCAGGCGGGCGTCTCCCGCTCGCGCCGCGCGCGATCCCCCCCCGCCGATACGAGCTGCGCCATGATCTGCACAAGCAGCGCCGAGGCGGCCACGTCGTCGCCGAGCGTGTTGTCGCCGTCGCGGTAGAGGCGTATGATGCTGTTTAAGAGCGCGGGCAGGTCGCTGCGCACCGGCAGCTCCACGTCGTTGCGGCCGCCGTTCTGCTCCAGGAACCAGCGGTAATACGCCTCGCAGCCCGGGCCGTAGAAGTGCACCCACGCCACGCGCCAGTGCCCCGCCTCCGGGTCGGTGCGGTAGTACTGGGGCCGCGTGCAGTCGATCCAGAAGGCGTGCCGCCGCCCAACGCGCGCCTCGGAGCCCGCGTACGTCAACAGCCCCGCGCCCTCCAGCGTGCATTTGACCAGGTAGGACGGAAGCCCGCTGCGGCGCGTGAAGTAGTTCTTTCCGGCGATGAAGTCGCCCGCCTCCAGCGCGTGCGGCGCGGCGCGCTTGACCGCTGGGTCGGGCGTTATCATGATCCACACCGAATCGTCCGCAAGGTCCAGCTCATAGCGCGTGTTCGCCGCCATGCCGCTCCCTCCCAAACGCAACTTTTTTATATTGAAAGTCAACAATCGGGCTTGACACTGTCATAGGCCAAGTCTATACTATCATTATCGTAGCATTAAGGGCGCGGCATTGCAAGCGATTTGTCTGAATTTTTTGTTTTTTCGCGCCGCAAGATTGGTCTATCAAAGGAGGACAGACGATGGAGCGTTATGCGTGGAAGGCGCGGGTGCTCCCCGGCAAGCTCGAGGAGTACATCCGCCGTCATGATCAGATCTGGCCGGAGCTGACCGCCGTGCTCAACGCGGCGGGCATTCGCAACTACACCATCTGGAACATGGGGGACGAGCTCTTCGGCTACTACGAGTGCGACAGCGTGGAGTTTGCCGCTCGCACGCAGGCAGAAAGCCCCGTGGTCGACCGCTGGAACGAGTACATGAAGGACGTAATGGTCATGGAGAAGGACCCCGTCACCGGCGCGCAGCCGCTGATGCGCCAGGTCTTTTTCCATGAAGGAGAGCACAAGGAGGAACAGGCATGAGCAGCGAACGCATACGCAAGGGCTATGAGTATGCCAAGGAGGTCTACGCCGCCTATGGCGTGGACGTGGACGCGGCGATCGAGCGCATCGACGCCATCCCCGTCTCCATGCACTGCTGGCAGGGCGACGACGTGATCGGCTTTGAGGGCACCGGCTCGCTCACCGGCGGCATACAGACCACCGGCAACTACCCCGGACGCGCGCGCACGGCCGAGGAGCTGCGCGGCGACATCGACTTTGCCATGACCATGATTCCCGGCGAGACAAAGCTCAACCTGCACGCGAGCTACGCCGAGAAGCACGGAAAGGACATCGACCGCGACCAGTACACCATCGCCGAGTTCCAGAACTGGGCCGACTGGGCCAAGGCCAAGGGCATCGGCATGGACTTCAACCCCACGTTCTTCTCCCACCCGAAGATGGACGGCGACTTCTCCCTCTCCAGCCTGAAGGAGGGCACGCGCCGCTTCTGGATCGAGCACGGCAAGCGCTGCCGCGAGATCGGCCTGGAGTTTGCAAAGCAGCTCGGCAAGCCCTGCGTGGTCAACTACTGGATGCCCGACGGCTTCAAGGATGTCTGCGCGGATACGAAGCTCTACCGCGACATCATGAAAAACTCCCTGGACGAGATATTCGCCGCCGACATCGACGAAAACCTCGTGCCCTGCGCGATCGAGAGCAAGCTGTTCGGCATCGGCGTGGAGAGCTACACCGTGGCCAGCCACGAGTTCTCTTACGGCTACGCCATCGCCAACAAAAAGCTCTACTGCCTGGACGCGGGCCACTTCCATCCCACCGAGGTCATCTCCGCCAAGCTCAGCGCGGCGCTGACGTTCCTCGACCGCGTACTTCTGCATGTCAGCCGCGGCGTGCGCTGGGACAGCGACCATGTGGTCGCCCATGACGACGAGCTGCAGAAGATCATGGACGAGGTGGTCTTCAACGACTACGACAAGCGCGTGTTCATCGGCCTGGACTTCTTCGACGCCTCCATCAACCGCATCGCGGCGTGGGTCATCGGCATGCGCAACGCCCGCAGGGCGCTTTTGTCCGCGGCGCTCGCGCCCGCAAAGGCCATGCGCGCCGCCGAGCGCGAGGGCGATTTCACCACCCGCCTCGCGCTGCAGGAGGAGCGCCGCCTGCTGCCCCTGGGCGCGGTGTGGGACTACTACTGCATGACCCATGACGTCCCGGACGGCGAGGCGTGGCTCAAAGACGTGCGCCGCTACGAGCGCGAAGTGCTCGTCAAGCGCTGACGATCTGGAGGAAAACCCATGTATGCACAGCGACTGGAAGCCGCCGTGGAGCTCGTTCGCTCCGTGCAGGGCATCATTCAGGATGAAAGCAAGCGGTCGGAATGCCATGTAAAGGGCGAGTTCGACTTTGCCACGCGCGTGGACCTCGAGGTCGAGCGCTGCATACGCGAGGGGCTCAAGGCGCGCTTTCCCGACGACCAGTTTCTCGGCGAGGAGGAGGACGATCACCCGGACTTCTCCGCGCCGGTGTGGATACTCGACCCCATCGATGGAACCACCAACCTCATCCATCGCTTTCCCCAGTACTCGGTCTCCCTGGCGCTCGCGGTGGACGGCGATGTGGAGCTGGGCGTGGTCTACAACCCGGTACTGGACCACATGTTCACGGCGCGGCGCGGCCACGGCGCGTTTCTCAACGGCGCGCCCATCCGCGCGTCCCGCGTCGGGGCGCTGCACGAGGGCATCGTGCGCATCGGCACCGCGCCCTATACGCGCGAGCACGCCGTGGAGGACTTCCGCGTGCTGGAGGAGATATTCGTCCACTGTCAGGACATCCGCCGCTGCGGCTCCGCGGCGCTGGAGATCGCCTATGTGGCCTGCGGCTGGTCGGAAGCGTACTATGAGCGCGTGCTCAAGCCGTGGGACTACGCCGCGGCGAAGGTGTTGCTCGAGGAGGCGGGCGGAAAGCTCACGGACTTTCGCGGCGCCCCCCTGCCCGTCGGCAGCCCCACCAGCCTGCTGGCCTCCAACGGCCTCGTGCACGAGGAAATGCTCTCCTACCTGCGCAAGCTGCCCATGTGAGGAGGCAGGCGCCCCGATTGCCCTAGCAGCCTTTTGATTTTGTCAACACACTCAAACGCCCCCAGCCACATGGCCGGGGGCGCTTGTTTTGCGATCTCAGCCCCGAATTTCCGGGTGGCGCTTCGCCACCACGCCGAAGGCGTCGTCCGCGATGTCCACCGCCAGGGCGATGTCCTCGTCGGTGAGCGCTGCGTTGATGAAGTGGTTGTGGTGGCTCGCCAGGAACAGGCCGCGCGACACGCACTCGGCCACCCACTCCTGATGCAGCATCAGGCTGTCGTCGTTGGCGATGCGCAGGTAGAACAGCGCGGGCTCGCCCGACACCACCAGATCGAAGCCGTGCGCCCTGGCTGCCTCCCTGAAGCCGTCGGTCAGCTTCGTGCCCAGCCTGCGGAACAGCGCGGGCGTATCCAGCCGCTTCATCTTGTCGATGCAGGCGATGCAGGCGGCGAACGGCTCCGCGCTCATCCAGTACGAGCCGGTGAACGACAGGGAAGCCGCCGTGGCCTTGAACTCCTCGCGCCCGCAGACGGCGGACATGTTGTAGCCGTTGGCCAGCGCCTTGCAGAAGCAGATGAGGTCGGCCTTGAAGCCGTAGTAGTGGTCGGAACCGGCCAGATCGAGGCGGAAACCGGCGCGCACGTCGTCGATGATGAGCAGCATGTGGTGTTTGTCGCAGAACTCGCGCACGCCCTGCCAGTATTCCTTCGAGGCCACGCGGTTGTCAAAGAAGTTCCCATGGTCGTAGGGCTGGGCGATGAGCGCCGCCACGTCGCCATTGCAAGCGTCGTAGGCCTTTTCCATGGCCTCCATGTCGAACCACGGAAGCACCACGTTGTGCATCACGTCCTCGGGCAGTATGCCGGGGTAGTCGGCGCGCATGGCCCAGGGGTCGTTGCCGTGGTAGTAGTTGCGCAAAAAGAAGATCTTGCGCTTGCCCGTGTGCGCGCGGGAGAGCATGACGCTGAAGGTGGTGGCGTCGGTGCCGTTTTTCATGAAAAACGCCCAGTCCGCCATGGCCACGGTGTCCACCAGCTTTTCGGCGCACTCCACCATCCTGTAGGAAGGCGCGGTGGTGCAGTTGGCGATGGAGAGCTGCTCGATGGCGGCTTTGTCCACGTCCGGGTCGCTGTAGCCCAGCACGTTCGGGCCGTAGGCGCACATCAGGTCCAGATAGCGGTTGCCGTCCATGTCCCAGAAATACGTCCCCTTGGCCTTGGAGGCGATCAGCGGCCATTTGTTGAGCGGCAAAAACAGGCCCTCCGACGGCCCGAGGTGGCCGTAGACGCCGGCGGGGATGACGGCGCGGGCGCGGTCAAACCATTCGTGGCTTTTAACGTGGCTGTATTCAGGGTATTTCGACATGCGCTCGTCCTCCTCAGGCCAGATACAGGGAGACCCTGTCCAGTATGCGATTCAAATTGTCGGCCATGGAGATCATGCCCGATAAGTAGATGGTGCCGCGGCACATCTCGTCCAGCGTCGATGCCGTGCCGGTGAACAGCCCGTGCGCCAGGTCGATGTCGGCAAATTCCATGATGACGCGCGGCTTTTCGCAGGGCTGTTTGATGGTGGTGAAATGATGATCCTTGACGCGGATGGTCAGGGAAACGGCGTCCTTGATGCCCAGCGACAGATCGCCATCCACCGTATACGAGGCCGACAGGCGGGCGATGGGGTCTGTGTTGGCCAGGGCCGAAATCGCCCCGGCGATGGTGTACATGGTGAGGA
>DXVG01000105.1 GCA_019409045.1 Clostridiales bacterium
TGAAGCCCAAGGAGGGCACCATCCTCACCGTGGCGCGCGTCATGGCCGAGGACGCGGAGCGCAACTTCCGCGACATGACGGACATCGTGGAGCTGTTCCGCGCGATCCTCAAAAGCGGCGAGGGCATCCTCAAAAAGACGCCGGACATGCTTCCGGTGCTCAAGCAGGCGGGCGTGGTCGATTCGGGCGGTACGGGGCTGACCATCATCTACCGCGGCATGCTGGCCGCGCTCACGGGCGAGCCCGTGGAGGTGGACGCGCCCGCGGTGAGCACGCAGGCCGCCATGCCCGGCGAGTTCGTGGACGATCACGAAAGCCTCGGGGAGATCACCTTCGGCTACTGCACGGAGTTCATCGTCTCCCACCCGCGCGAGGACATGCGCGACGGCGACGTGGTGCGCCTGCGCAAGCGACTGGAGCGCATCGGCGATTGCGTGCTGGTCATCTCCGACCTGTCCGTGGTCAAGGTGCACGTCCACACCAACGACCCCGGCAAGGCGCTGCAATACGCGCTGGAGCTGGGCGAGCTGGACGCGATCAAGATCGACAACATGTTCGAGGAACACCGCGAGCGCATGGCCAAGCTCGAGCGCGAGGAGGCCGCCCGGGAAAAGACCTACGGGCTGGTCTGCGTGGCGCTGGGCGCGGGCCTTGTGGACATCTTCCGCGAACTGAACATCGACAGCATTGTCGATGGCGGGCAGACCATGAACCCCTCCATCGAGGATCTGCGCGAGGCCATTGAAAAGACGCACGCCAAGAACGTGTTCGTGCTGCCCAACAACACCAACATCATCCTCGCCGCGCAGCAGGCCGCCGAATTGACCGAGCGGAACGTCATCGTGCTGCAAACCAAGTCCGTGCCCATGGGCATCTCCGCGGCGCTGGCGTTCGACCCGGAAAAGGACGTGGAGGAAAACCGCGCCGCGATGGTCGAGGCCGCCGAGAACGTGCACACCGCGTCGATCACCTACGCCGTGCGCGATACCAACTTCGACGGCAGGGACATACACGCGGGCGACATCATGGGCCTTGTGGACAACAAGCTCCACCACCTCGGCCACGATGTGCGCGAGGTCGCCGAGGCGCTGACCGAGGAGATGGTCACCGAGGACAAGAGCCTCATCACCATCTACTACGGCGAGGACGTGTCCGAGCAGGACGCGCAGGCGCTGCTCGAGGCGCTGAGCGAAAAGTACAGCCAGTGCGACGTGGATCTGCAAAACGGCGGCCAGCCGCTGTACTATTACCTGATCGCGGTGGAGTGATGGACGCGCAGCTCGCCCGCCTGCCGGGGCTCGGCCCGTCGCGCATGCGCGCGCTGGAGGCCGCGGGTGTGCGCACGGTGCGGGACCTTCTGTTGCGCCTGCCGGACGCCTATCGGGACATGACTTCGCCCACGCCGCTGTGCGAGGCGCGCGCGGGCCTGGAGTGCGCGGTGCATGCGCGCGTGGAGGCGCCCGCCACCGAGCAGCGCGCGCCGCGCCTTCTGATCACGCGCGCGCGCATCGCCGACGCCACCGGCTCGGTCAGCGCCGTGTGGTACAATCAGCCGTGGCTCAAAAAACAGCTATACGTCGGCCGGGAGCTTCTGCTCTACGGCCGTTTTGCGCTGCGCCGAGGCGAGGTGCAGCTCGTGTGTCCGACCATCGAGCGCGAGCGCGGCATCGTGCCGGTATACCGCCCCGTGGCGGGCGTGCCGCCGCGCGTTCTGCGCGAGGCCATTCGCGCGGCGCTGGAGATGGGCGCGGGCCATTGGGCGGACGAGCTTCCCGAAAAGCTGCGCCGCCGCCACGGCCTGTGCGAGCGCAATTTCGCGCTGTACAACGCGCACTTTCCCGCGAGCCGCGAGGCGCTCGAGGCCGCGCGGCGGCGCATCGCGTTCGAGGAGCTGCTGCTGTATCAGGTGGCGCTCGCGCTGATGCGCTCGGACGCGGGCGAGGGCGTGCGCTTCGAGTTTGACGATTCCATTCTGGAGGATTACTGGAAATTCCTGCCCTTCGCGCCTACGTCCGCGCAAAAGCGGGCACTCTATGAGATGGCGGGCGACCTTCGCGCGCGCGCGCCGATGGCGCGGCTTTTGCAGGGCGACGTGGGAAGCGGCAAGACCGCGGTGGCCTTCGGCGCGATGTACATCGCGTGGAAGTGCGGCTATCAGGCCGCGCTGATGGCGCCGACCGAGGTGCTCGCCGAGCAGCACTATCGGGACGCGCTACGCCTGTTTGAGCCGCTGGGCGCGCGCGTGGGCCTGCTCGTGGGCTCGCTGAGCAAAAAGGAGCACGAGCGCGCGCACGCGGCGCTCGCGAGCGGCGCGTGGGACCTCGTCGTGGGCACACACGCGCTGATCACGCAGGATGTGCGCTTTGCGGACCTCGGCCTCGTCATCACCGACGAACAGCACCGCTTCGGCGTGCGCCAGCGCACGCGCCTCGGCCAGAAGGGCGAAAGCCCGAACGTGCTGGTGATGTCGGCCACGCCCATACCGCGCACGCTTTCCCTCATATTATATGGCGACCTGGATCTGTCCATACTCGACGAGCTTCCCCCGGGCCGCACGCCGGTGCGCACGCGCATCGTGTCCGAGGCGCGGCGCGCGGACATGTACGGCTTTGTGCTGCAAATGGTGCGCGGGGGCCGACAGGCCTACGTCGTCTGCCCGCTGGTGGACAGCAGCGAGGCCGTGGAGGCGCGCAGCGCCGAGGAGGTATACGCCGAGCTGGGCGCGCTTTTGCCCGGCGCGCGCGTCACGCTTCTGCACGGGCGCATGAAGGCCGCGGAAAAGGACGCGGCGCTGGAGGCGTTCCGCGCGGGCGAGACGGACGTCCTGGTCTCCACCACGGTGGTGGAGGTGGGCGTGAACGTGCCCAACGCCTGCGTCATGGTGGTGGAAAACGCGGAGAGGTTCGGGCTTGCGCAGCTGCACCAGCTCCGCGGGCGCGTGGGGCGCGGCGAGGGCGAGTCCTGGTGCTTCCTGCTCGCCGAGCCCAGCGAGCGCATGCGCCTGCTCACGCAGACCAACGACGGCTTCCGCATCGCCGAGAAGGACATGGAGCTGCGCGGCCCGGGCGAGATGTTCGGCCAGCGCCAGAGCGGCACGCTCACCGCGGGGCTTTCGATGCTCGCGGGCGATGCGCAGCTTCTCAAGTGCACGCACGACGAGGCGCGCGCGCTGATGAAGCAGCCGGGCAGCGAAGAGACCGAGCGGGTCGTGGTGCTCGCCCGCGAGGCGCTGCGCGAGCGCATGGAATCGGTGGCGCTCAACTGAGAGCATCATTGCATCATTTTTACAGTAGAACATTGCCAGCGTAAAAGCCTCCCGTTCGGTCAAAATAGTGTCAGACTTGAACGGGAGGTGAAACTTATGAGCTCCTACAGCTCCAATCGCATCAACGTGCCCGAGGCGCGCCAGGCGCTTTCCAACATGAAGTTCGAGATCGCCAACGAGATGGGCATCAACCTCACCAAGGGCTACAACGGCAATCTGTCGGCCAGGGAGAACGGCTCCATCGGCGGCATGATGGTCAAGCGCATGATCGAGGACTATCAGCGTCAGGCCTCCGGCAAGTAAGAATTGCGGAGCGCATTCTCGGGAAAGGAGGAAATACGCATGCCTGGAAAGAGCAGCAACCAGATCAACGTGCCCGAGGCGCGTCAGGCCATGAACAACCTCAAGCAGGAAGTGGCCAGCGAGCTGGGCATCACCCTCAAGCAGGGCTATAACGGCGACATCGCCGCCAAGGACGCCGGCCATATCGGCGGAAACATGGTTAAGAAGATGATCGAGGCGCAGGAGCAGAAGATGCACTGAGCAACCCCCTGGAGCGGCCCCAGCGGCCGCTCCGCACGTTTGCCGCGGGATTGACACGCGCTGGGAAACGTGATAACATATCGGTAATACACTGCCGGGAGGATGCCCATGCCGCTTCAGGAGATTCAGGGCGCGATCGAGCGCCTCGCGTTTGAAGGCCGCCTCACAGGGGCGCAGGAGCTTCGCTCCGGCCACGTCAACCGCACCTATCGGCTCGATTTCGAGGCCCCGCAGGGCTGCTACATACTGCAAAAGCTCAATGCCTACGCGTTTCAGCGGCCGGATCAGGTCATGGAGAACGCCCAGAAGGTCACCGCGCACATCGCCCAAAAGCTGCGCGCGCTCGGCCTGTCCACGCACCGCCGCGTGCTCGAGTTCGTCCCCGCGCGCGCGGGCGGCTTCCTCGCCACGGACGCGCAGGGCGAGGCATGGCGCGCCTACCGCTTCATCGACGACGCCGTCGCCTTCGACCGCGTGCAGTTCCCCGCGCAGTTCCGCGAGGCCGGCCGCGCCTTCGGCAAATTTCAGAGCCGGCTCGCCGACTTCCCGGCCGCCCAGCTTCACGAGACCATCCCGTACTTCCACCACACGCCGCGCAGGTTCGCGGACTTCGTCGCCGCCGCGATGCGCGACGAGGCGGGCCGCGCCTCCGGCGTGGAGCGGGAGATCGACTTTTTCTTCGACCGCCGCAAGCAGATGGACCAGATCGTGCGCCGCATCGCATCGGGCGAGCTGCCGCTGCGCGTCACGCACAACGATACCAAGATAAACAACGTGCTCCTGGACGCGCAGACCGGCGACGCGCTGTGCGTGATCGACCTGGACACCGTCATGCCCGGCAGCGCGCTCTACGACTTTGGCGACGCCATACGCTTCGGCGCGGCCACCGCCGATGAGGACCAGGCCGAGGGCATGGCGCTGGACATGGCGCTGTTTGAGGAGTTTGCCGCGGGCTTTCTCGAGCAGGCGGGCGCGCCGCTCACGCCGGAGGAGGTGCGCCTTCTGCCGCTGGGCGTGGTGGTCATCACCTGCGAGATCGCCATGCGCTTCCTCACCGACTACCTGCAGGGCGACCGCTATTTCAAGATCGACCGCCCCGGGCACAACCTCGACCGCGCCCGCGCGCAGATGGCGCTTCTGGAGGATGCGGAGCGCAAGTTCGATCAGATGCAGGCGGTCGTCGGCCGCCTCGCCCCGGCTTGACATTTGCCCGCGTTCAGGGTACAATGGCTGTGGCTGCAAAAACGTATGTGAGGTGCCAGCGCATGAGCGATATGTACTACACACTCAAGGTCGCCGGGCTCGAGCGGCAGCTCCCGCTCTGCCCCATTGGCGACGATATGATGATCGGCGCGTTCGTCATCTTCGGCGATACGGAGCTGACCATGGCCTGCGCGCGCGAGCTGAACAAGCTCGTCCCCGAGCACGATGTGATGATCACCGCCGAGTCCAAGGGCATTCCCCTCATCTGCGAAATGGCGCGCCTGGCCGGGGAGCGGCGCTACCTGCTCGCCCGCAAGTCGCCCAAGCTGTACATGCGCGACGTGTTTTCCACCGAGGTGCGCTCCATCACCACCGGCCACCGGCAGATACTGTGCCTGGACGGCAAGGACGCCGAGTACATAAAGGGCAAGCGCGTGGTGATCGTGGACGATGTGATCTCCACCGGCGAATCCCTGCGCGCGCTGGAGGAGCTGGTCAACCACGCCGGCGGCGAGATCGTCGGCCGCATGGCCATACTCGCCGAGGGCGAGGCCGCCGAGCGCAAGGACATCATCTATCTGGAAAAGCTGCCGCTGTTTCACAGCGATGGAACGCCCATCGCGTAGATTCGGGCGTCGGGCGGGGAGCGAGCGCGCACCCCGCCCGCTTTTTTTGTAAAATTTCGCGCGGATATCAACCTCGCCCGCCGCGCCCGCGTCTTACTATGTGAATATGGATACAAGAGCTGGGGGATATGCGTGGACGACATGCAATTTGCACAGCGGGCGTTCGCGTGCGAGCGCAAGCTGTACCGCATCGCGCTCTCGATGCTCAACAGCGACGCCGACGCCGCCGACGCGATCCAGGAGGCCGTGTTCAGGGGCTGGCTGCATCGCGGCGCGCTGCGCGACGACGCAAAGTTCGATGCGTGGCTGACGCGCATACTGGTCAACGAGTGCCGCAACATACAAAGGCGCCGCAAAAGGCGCGCAGAACCGCTGGACGAGGCACGGGCCGCGGCGCTGGAACAGCCGCCGCCCGACCCCGCGCTTTACGACGCGCTCATGTCCCTGCCGGAGCGGCTGCGCCTGCCGCTGGTGTTGCACTACCTGGAGGGCTACCCGCTTCGGGACATCGCCTCGATCGTCGGCGTCGCGCAGACAACGGTCAAGTCCCGCCTGCATCAGGCCAGAGGCGCGCTCAGGCGGGCGCTGTCGGAGGAGGGAGAGCTATGAAGGACTTAAACGGCGCGTTTCCCCGCACGCCGGAGCGCATCGAGGCCGCCATATGCGAGGGCATCCGCAGGGGACGCCGCCGCGAGGCGCGCCGCGCATATCTTCGGCGCTTTGCCTCCGCGGCGGCGGTGCTCCTGGTGCTCATGGGCGCGTTTGCGCTGGCGTTCCGGCGCGAGCGAACCGACCCCGCGACCGCGCCGGGCGGCGGCAACGTGCTCGCCGCGAGGCTCGCCTCCGCGACGCCCGCGCCGTCGCCTGCGCAG
>DXVG01000106.1 GCA_019409045.1 Clostridiales bacterium
CTTGTTCTCTTTCGGAAGTGATTTTTGCGTTTGGGGGCTTTGTCAGCGCTCTGAGCCGCCGCGGGAGACACTTCCCGCGGCGGCTGTTTATGCCCTCTCCATATCTTCCATGCAGCCAAATGCAAGGCCGCTCAGTCCAAGCGCTCGCCATCGATCGCGCGCAGGCGGGGATGGATCGCTTCCCGATCGTCCTCCGTGCGCACATACTCCGGGCGCAGATTTACCCGGCGCAGATGGTCATACAACGCCTGTTGCTTTCGCGTATCAAAGGGCATGGGCATGCAGAGCCGCTTTTCCTCGACGATAGCGCCGTCCTTTTTGATCGTGCCGCGCAGGTCCAGATACATCCACATCTCTCCCTTATAGGGGCGCGGCGGATCGAAGCCTGCGTAAATTCCTCCCAGCGGAGCGAAGCCGTCTGCTTTCCGTCCCGAACCACGATGACGCCCTCATCGTCGATCAGATAGTAATCGTTGTTCATCCGCATCTCAAATCTCGCGCCGCCCAGAAGCACAGCCGTCGCAACGAGGCTCAAAACGGCGGTAAGGGCATCCCCCCCGAAAGGCGAATATACACGCTATGACGAGAAAACAGCAGGCCCCGCCCACCAAAAAGGCGACCACAGCGGCCCATACCGCCACGCCCGGTATCCGCATGCGTTTCCTGTCCATACGCTTCCTCCTGCGCACAAAGCGCCTCCTGCGACGCGCGAAGCAACATCCGCTCCCTCGTCGCGCCGCTCCTTGCTGAGCAACAGACTTGTCCATACATATTATACCACATCCTTTGCCCAACGGAAATGCGCTTCCTTGCCGCGCAGCGGCGCGGACGGCGCTTTTTTCACATTGCGCCTATATATCTTCCGCGCGTAGTATGCTATAATGGCGGCAAGGGCGGGTGAAGGACATGCTGAAAAAGTATGCGGCGGCGCTGGCGATCTGGCTGCTGTTCGCCGCCATCGCTGCGGGGCTGTGGCTGGGGACGGGCAACGCCTTTTATCTTTTCAACTTCCTCTACATCGGCACGGGCCTCGCCGCGGGCATGGCGCTGTACGCGCAGGGAAGGGCGTGGGCGCGCAACGCCGTGCAGTGGGTGGTGGGCCTGTATCTGCTGGCGTACCTGGGCGTCGTCCGGCGGGAGAACATGCAGATCGAGGGCTTCTGGTACTACCTGTTCTCGGGCGTGTTCGAGGCGGCCGTGATCCACTACGCGGTGGCGAAGATATTCGGCCCGCTTCTGTTCGGGCGCGGCTTCTGCGGCTACGCCTGCTGGACGGCGATGGTGCTGGACCTCCTGCCCTTTAAGGAGCAGCAGCTTCCCCGAAGGCGCTGGGGCTTTGCGCGCTACATCGTCTTTGCGCTCTCGCTAGCGTTTGTGGCGGCGCTGTTTGTTTTGCGCGTCCCCGGGCTTTCGCAGGTCATGTGGGTCGCGTTTTTGGTCGGCAACGCCCTGTATTACGCCGCGGGGATCGCGCTGGCGTTTTTCTGTCGCGACAACCGCGCGTTTTGCAAGTACGTCTGCCCCGCCGCGGTGTTCCTGCGCCCCGCGAGCCGGCTTGCGCGCCTGCGCGTGCGCGTGGACGCGGACGCCTGCGTCCATTGCGGCAAATGCCGCCGCGCATGCCCCATGGGGCTTGACGTGAGCGACACCGCCCGCCGCGGGGACAACGCCGCAGACTGCATACTCTGCCTGCGCTGCGTGGAAACATGCCCGAAGGGCGCGCTCAGGTTCTGAGCGGCGGAAACTGCGCATCTTTTAACCCACTTTGCTTGACATCGCCGCGGCAAATGGTCTATAATTTCCCTGCAACGCAATGATGGGAAACAGTAGGCCCCTTTCGCGCCTTCAGAGAGCCGCCGGGCGGTGCAAGGCGGCGGCGCGGGCGGCTGAACTCGTCCCGGAGCGCCGCGGTGAGAGCCGCGCGGCTGCCCCCGTTATCGGGCGGAAAGCGGGCCGAAAGGCCAAGAAAGAGTGGTACCGCGAAAGGCAGCGCCTTCCGTCTCTTTGAGTGGACGGAGGGCTTCTATTTTGGACAAGAGGAGCGCCGAAGATGAAGAACATACCCGCCTATTCCCCGGACGCCGTGGAAAAGAAGTGGCAAAGGCACTGGGAGGACACCCATGCCTTCGCCGCGGAGAAGTCGCACGACAAGCCCAAGTTCTATCCGCTGATCGAGTTTCCGTATCCCTCGGGAGCGGGGCTGCACGTCGGCCATCCGCGCTCGAACACGGCCATGGACATCATCGCCCGCAAGCGCCGCATGGAGGGCTACAACGTGCTCTTTCCCATCGGCTACGACGCCTTCGGCCTGCCGACGGAGAACTATGCCATCAAGAACAAGATCCATCCCGCGATCGTCACCGAGAAGAACATCGCCCGCTTCCGCGCGCAATTAAAGCGCCTGGGCTTCTCCTTCGACTACGACCGCGAGGTGTCCACCACCGACCCCAAGTACTACAAGTGGACGCAGTGGATCTTCCTCAAGCTGTTTGAAAAGGGCCTTGCCTACAAGATGGAGATGCCCATCAACTGGTGCACCTCCTGCAAGGTGGGCCTTGCCAACGAGGAAGTGGTGGCGGGGCACTGCGAACGCTGCGGCGGCGAAGTGGTGCGCAAGGTAAAGTCCCAGTGGATGCTGCGCATCACCGACTACGCCCAGAAGCTGCTCGACGGCCTGGATGACGTGGACTTTATCGAGAAGGTCAAGGTGCAGCAGCGCAACTGGATCGGCCGCTCCGAGGGCGCGGAGGTGGACTTCACGCTCACCACCGGCGACAAGCTGCGCGTGTTTACCACCCGGCCGGACACGCTCTTTGGCGCGACCTACATGGTCATGTCGCCGGAGCATCCGCTGCTTGAGCAGCACAGGGCGCAGATCGAGAATTATGAGGAGATCGCCGCCTACCGCGACGCCGCCGCCCGCAAGAGCGACTTTGAGCGCACGGAGCTGAACAAGGACAAGACCGGCGTGGAGATCAAGGGCATTCGCGCCGTCAACCCCGTCAACGGCAAGCAGATCCCCGTGTGGGTGTCGGACTATGTGCTCATGGGCTACGGCACCGGCGCGATCATGGCCGTGCCCGCGCACGACGAGCGCGACTGGGAGTTTGCCAAGAAGTTCGGCCTGCCCATCATCGAGGTCGTGGCCGGGGGCGACGTGCAAAGCGCCGCCTACACCGACATACAGGACGGCGTGATGGTCAACTCCGGCATACTCGACGGTCTGAAGGTGAAGGACGCCATCCGGACCATCATCGACTACTTGCAGGAAAAGGGCCTTGGCGAGCGCAAGGTCAACTACAAGCTGCGCGACTGGGTGTTCTCGCGCCAGCGGTACTGGGGAGAGCCGATCCCGCTGGTGTACTGCGAGCACTGCGGCTGGGTGCCGCTGCCCTACGAGCAGCTGCCGCTGACGCTGCCCGAGGTGGAGAGCTACATGCCCACCGACAACGGCGAAAGCCCGCTGGCGGCGATGACCGACTGGGTGAACACCACCTGCCCCAAGTGCGGCGGCCACGCCACGCGCGAGACGGACACCATGCCGCAGTGGGCGGGCTCGAGCTGGTACTTCCTGCGCTACATCGACCCCCACAACGACGACGAGTTCGCCGCCATGGAGGAGATGAAGTACTGGCTGCCGGTGGACTGGTACAACGGCGGCATGGAGCACACCACGCTGCACCTGCTCTATTCCCGCTTCTGGCACCGCTTCCTCTACGACATCGGCCTGGTGCCCACGCCCGAACCGTATCAGAAGCGCACCAGCCACGGCATGATCCTCGGCGCGGACGGCGAGAAGATGTCCAAGTCCCGCGGAAACGTTGTCAACCCCGACCAGATCGTAGACGAGCTGGGCGCGGACGCATTCCGCCTGTACGAGATGTTCATGGGCGCGTTCGATCAGGCGATCCCGTGGTCCACCGAGGGCGCGCGCGGCTGCCGCCGCTTCCTCGACCGCGTGTGGCGGCTGATGGAGGTGCTGACCGATTCGGACAAGGTCTCCTCCGACATGGCCTACGACGTCCACTTCACCATCAAGAAGGTCTCCGAGGACTTTGAGCGCATGAAGTACAACACGGCCATCGCGCAGATGATGAGCCTTGTCAACGCCTTCTACGCCAAGGGGCAGGTGACGCGCGGCGAGATGCGCATACTCTGCCAGCTGCTCAACCCCGTGGCGCCGCACATCACCGAGGAGATCAACGAGCTCTGCTCCCTCGGGCCGGAGCTGTACCACTCGCCGTGGCCAAAGTGCGACGAGAAGGCGCTGGTCAGAAAGAGCGTGGAGATCGCCGTGCAGATCAACGGCAAGGTGCGCGGCCGTCTGGAGATTCCCGCCGACCTCACCCGCGAGGGCGCGGAGGCCTACTTCGCCGAAAACGAAGAGGTGCAGCGGCTGCTGGGCGGCAAGGCTGTGCGCAAGCTGATCTTCGTGCCCGGCAGGCTGGTGAACATCGTCTGTTGAGGCGGCGCGTATACTGACGGAAACGGCGCGCGGAAAGAGGAGGAAATATGAACGCCATACAGGGCTTAATCCTTGGCATCGTGCAGGGGCTGACGGAGTTTCTGCCCATCAGCTCGTCCGGGCATCTGCTGGTATTGCAGAAGATCTTCGGCATCGACACGGAAGGCCAGCTGCTGCTCAACATACTTCTGCACCTGGGCACGCTGGTGGCGGTGTTCGCCGTGTACTGGCGGCGCGTGTGGGACATGCTTTGCCACCCCATCCAGTCCGACCTCAAGTGGCTGGTGGTGGCGACCATCCCCGCGGTGATCGCGGCGCTGGTGGTCAACTTTGACGCGGCCTTCGAGGGGCAGTTCATCATCTGGTCGTTCTACCTGACCTCGGTGGTGCTGGTGGCGGGCGACGTCATCGGCAAGTGGCGGCGCCAGAACCGGCGCGTCCACAAGCGCGTGCGGGGCTCCGACGCGGTGGCGATGGGGCTCATGCAGGCCGTGGCCATACTGCCCGGGCTGTCCCGCTCCGGCTCGACCATCTCCGCGGGCGTGGCCAGCGGGCTTACGCGCAAGCGCGCGGCGGACTTCTCGTTCATGATGTCCATCCCCGCGATTTTGGGCTCACTGGTATTGGAGCTCAAGAACATCGTGATCGACGGCGAGCCCGTGGGCGACATCGCGCTTTTGCCGACCGTGCTGGGCGTGGTGGCGGCGGCGGTGTTCGGCTTTATCGCCATCAAGGGCATGCTCAGGCTCATCCGCCACGTCAGCATGAAGTGGTTCGCGCTCTACACGTTCCTGCTGGGCACGTTCCTGCTCCTGGACAAGTTCGTATTCAAGATTTGGATGGTGTAAGTCTATGGCAGTGATTACAATCGTCGGCTCCGGCATGATGGGCTCGGCCATCGGCATCCCCGCGAGCGAGAACGGCCACGAGGTGCGGCTGGTGGGCACGCCGCTCGACCGCGAGATCATCAAACACGCCCGCGAGACGGGCATGCACATGAACATGCGCCGCAAGCTGCCCGAGAGCTACCGGTACTATCAGTTTGAGGAGCTCTCCGGGGCGCTGGAGGGTGCGGACGCCGTGGTCAGCGGCGTTTCCAGCTTCGGCGTGGACTGGTTTTTGCAGACGGTGCTGCCCATACTGCCCGAGGAGCTGCCGATCCTCGCGGTGACCAAGGGCATGATCGAGGAGGACGGGCGGCTGATCCCCTATCCGCTGTACTACAAGCGCGAGCTGGGCAGCCTGCGCCGCAACCTCAACGCCGTGGGCGGACCCTGCACCAGCTACGAGCTGGCCGACCGCGACCAGACCTATGTGGCCTTCTGCGGCGAGGACGCAGGAACGCTTCGGTTCCTCAAGTCCCTGTTTGAGACGGACTACTACCACATCAGCCTCTCCACGGACGTGGTGGGCGTGGAGTGCGCCGTGGCGATGAAGAACGCCTACGCGCTGGCGGTGACGCTGGCGGTGGGCATGGCCGAGAAGCGCGACGGCAAGCTCCACTACAATTCACAGGCGGCGCTGTTTGCGCAGAGCGTGCGCGAGATGCGCAGCCTGCTCAAGCTGGTGGGCGGCGCGGACGAGAACATCGTGTACGGCGCGGGCGATCTGTACGTCACCGTCTTTGGCGGGCGCACGCGGTTGATCGGCACGCTGCTGGGCAAGGGCATGTCCTTTGAGGACGCGATGCGCGAGCTGGAGGGCGTGACGCTCGAGTCCATCGTCATCGCGACGCGCACGGCCAGGGCGGTGCGCACGCTCATCGACCGCGGCGAGGCGAGCGCGGACGACTATCCGCTGCTTCTGCATGTGGATGAGATCATCAACCGCGGCAAGGCCGTGGACATCCCCTGGAACAGGTTTGAGAAGGAGCGCCTGTGAGCGAGGCGCATGGGACTGGGCGGGGCGCGCGAGCGCCCCGCCTTCAGTATGTTGACAAAGTCAACAGACTGCCAGGGCGTTGAGAAAGCCCGCAAGACAAGGA
>DXVG01000107.1 GCA_019409045.1 Clostridiales bacterium
AAAAATCACTTCCGCTTGTTCTCTTTCGGAAGTGATTTTTGCGTTTGGGGGCTTTGTCAACGCTCTGAGGGCGCGGTCTATATCCTGATCTCCCCCATCTGCACGTCCTGCTCGCCCGAAAGCGCGGGGTCGACCACGTCGCGGATGAACGCCTCGGTCTGCTCCGCGGCGCGGCCCGTGTAGTTCTCCGGGGCCAGCAGCTGGCTGAGGTGGTCGTGGTCCATCGGGAAGGCGGGGTCGGCTGCGATGCGCTCCATCAGGTCGCTCTCCAGCCCCTGCTCCTTCATGCGGGCGGCCGCGGCCTGCGAGTGTACGCGGATGCGCTCGTGCAGCTCCTGCCGGTCGCCGCCCAGCCGCACGCCCTCCATGAGGATGGCCTCGGTGGCCATGAACGGCAGGTTCTCGCGGACGCGGCGGCCGATCATCGCCGGGTAGACGACCAGGCCGTCGGCGACGTTTGCGTAAAGCTCCAGCACCGCGTCGGTGGCCAGGAACGCCTCCGGAAGCGACAGGCGGCGGTTGGCGCTGTCGTCGAGCGTGCGCTCGAACCACTGCGTCGCGGCGGTCATCTGCGCGTTTTGCGTGAGCGTCATCACATGGCGGGCGAGCGCGCAGATGCGCTCCGAGCGCATGGGATTGCGCTTGTAGGCCATGGCCGAAGAGCCGATCTGGCCCTTTTCAAACGGCTCCTCCACCTCGCGGAAGGACTGCAGAAGCCGCATATCCTGCGCGAATTTGTACGCGCTCTGCGCAACGCCGGAGAGCGCGCCCAGCACGCGGCTGTCGAGCTTGCGCGGGTAGGTCTGGCCGGAGACGGCGAAGCACGCGCTCATGCCCAGCTTCTGCGCGATGCGCCTTTCCAGCTCGTCCACCTTCGCGCCGTCGCCGTCAAAGAGCTTCATGAAGCTCTCCTGCGTGCCGGTCGCCCCGCGGTTCCCCAGGAGCTTGAGCGAGGAGAGCGCGAAGCTGACCTCGTCCAGGTCCATGAGCAGATCCTGCATCCACAGCGTCGCACGCTTTCCCACGGTGGTGAGCTGCGCGGGTTGCAGGTGTGTGTAGCCGAGCGTGGGAAGGTCCTTGTACCTGAGCGCGAAGGTGCGCAGGCGGCGCACGACCTCGATCAGCTTGGCGCGGACCAGCTGCAGCGCATCGCGCAGCATGAGTATATCCGCGTTGTCGGTGACATAGCACGAGGTCGCCCCCAGGTGGATCACGCCGCGCGCGTCGGGGCAGACGTCGCCATAGGCCAGCACATGCGCCATCACGTCGTGGCGCGTGCGCTCCTCGTGGCGGCGCGCGGCCTCGTAGTCGATGTCCTCTATGTGCGCCCGCAGCTGTTCCACCTGCTCGCGCGTGACCGGAAGGCCCATCTCCATCTCGCTCTCGGCCAGTGCCACCCACAGCCTGCGCCATGTGGTGAACTTGCGGTCGGGCGAGAATATGCGCTGCATCTCCTCGCTTGCGTAGCGGCTGTTGAGCGGCGTTTCGTAACGGTCGTGCATGCGCGCTCCTCCTTTCCTCAGCGGACGATCAGGCTGTCGCGCTCCGCGCCCACGGAGACGTAATGAATCGGACAGCCCACGCCCTTTTCGATGAACTCCACATACTCGCGCGCGGCGGCGGGAAGCTCCTCGTAGCGGCGGCAGCCGGAGATGTCCGCCTTCCAGCCGGGGAGCACCTCGTACACGGGCGTGCACCCGTCCAATTCCGGCGTGTAGGGGAAGCGGTCGACGCGCCTGCCGCCCTTCTCGTAGGCCACGCACACGGGGATCTCGTCCAGATAGCTGAGCACGTCCATCTTCGTCAGCGCCAGCTCCGTGGCGGCCTGCAGGCGCGTGCCGTAGCGCGTGGCGACGAGGTCCATCCACGCCACGCGGCGCGGGCGGCCCGTGGCCGCGCCGTACTCCGCGCCCGCCTCGCGCAGAAGGTGCGCCGCCTCGCCGTCCAGCTCGCCCACGAACGGGCCCTCGCCCACGCAGGTGGAGTAGGCCTTGGTCACGCCCACCACGCGGTCCACGCTCGCCCCCGGCAGACCGCATCCCACCGGCGCGTAGGCCGCCAGCGGCGAGGAGGAGCTGGTGAAGGGGTAGATGCCGTAGTCGATGTCGCGCAGCGCGCCCAGCTGGGCCTCAAACAGCACGCTCTTGCCCGCCTCCAGCGCCGTCTCCAGCAGCTCGCCCGCGTCGCACACATGCGCCAGCAGCGGCTCGCCATAGGTCTGTATCCACGCCAGCGTCTCCTCAAAGTCCAGCGGCTGCGCGCCGTAGCCGGGCGCGATGACCTGGTTTTTCCAGTCCAGCAGGCGCTTGAGCTGCCGCCTGAGGTGCTCGGGGTGCGCAAGGTCGCCCATGCGCAGCGCCTTTTTCATGTACTTGTCGCCGTAGACGGGGCTGATGCCGCGCAGCGTGGAGCCGAAGTGGTCCTTGCCCAGCCGCGCCTCCTCCCACTTGTCCTGCATCGGGTGGATGGGCAGCACCATGACCGCGCGGTCGGAGATCTTCAGGTTCTCGGGCGTGATGGGCACGCCCTTTTCGCGCACGCGGGCGATCTCGCCGCACAGGTGCGCAAGGTCGATGACCGTGCCCGTGCCCAGCAGGTTCACCGCGCCGGTGTGGAACACGCCGCTGGGCAGCAGGTTCAGCGCGAACTTGCCGTATTGGTTGATGACGGTATGCCCCGCGTTGTTGCCGCCCTGATAGCGCACCACCACGTCGTACTGCCCGGCAAGGTAGTCCACCATGCGGCCCTTGCCCTCGTCTCCCCAGTTGATGCCAACGATCGCGCAATTTGCCATGCTTGTCATCCTTTATCGAATATTTGCAAAAAACCACGCCGAAATGTTCGTCAAATTGCCCATGAAATACCGATTTTCGCGCCTATTATACCATTTCTGCGCGCAAAAAGCCAGAAAGGGATTGTAAACAAATGTCGCGCGCAAACGGCCCCGGTCGCGGGTGCGGCCGGGGCTCGCCGATGAGGTGTCAGTACGCCTCGGAGAGCAGCGTCACGCCGTTTTGGCGCAGCACCTCCTCCGCGCGCGCGCGCTCCTTGACGTAGAAGATCACGCACGCATCCACGGACTTGGAGATGTAGGCGTAGAGGTACTCGACGCTGATGTCCGCCTCGCGCAGGAAGCGCAACACGGCGTTGAGGCCGCCGGGCACGTCGTCCACGCGCACGCAGAGCACCTGCGTGATCGACACGGTGAAGTGCCGCTCGCGCAGCACCTCCTCGGCCCTGACCGGGTCGCTGACGATGAGGCGAAGGATGCCGAATTCCACGGTGTCGGCAAGCGTGATGGCGCGCACGTCGATGCCGCTGTCTGCAAGCGCCTGCGTCAGCTCGCACAGCGTTCCGGTGCGGTTTTCCAGAAACACGGAGAGTTGGCGAACGGCCATGGGTCAAACCTCCTTTTGCGCCTGCCCGAGGGCGAAGGCGCGGCGGTTGAGCTCGAGGAACCTGGCGGGCACCTGGCTTTCAAGCGCGGCCTGCCAGACCTTTTCGGGGATGTCCATGCGCGCGGCGAGCACGCCCATGAGCACCATGTTCACGGCCTTGGGGTTGCCCGCCTCGAGCGCGAGCGCCATCGCGTCCAGCGCGACCACCTCGGCGCGCTGCCCGAGCTTTTCGACGATGTTTTCCGGGTAGCTCATCGCGCCGGTGATGACCGGCATGGGCATGGTCTGGCGCGTGTTGGTGATGATCAGGCCGTCCCTCTTCAGCCACGGCAGGTAGCGCGCCGCCTCCAGCGGCTCAAAGGCGAGCATGTAGTCCGCCTCGCCGAGGTCCACGATGGGCGAATGCACCTCGCTTCCGTAGCGAACGTAGGTGACCACGCTGCCGCCGCGCTGGGACATGCCGTGTACCTCACTGACCTTGACGTCGTAGTCCATGGACACCAGCGCCTGGCCGAGCACCTTGGAGGCCAGCAGCGTGCCCTGCCCGCCGACGCCGACGATCATAACCGAAATCGTGTTCATGCCTCGCCCTCCTCAATGGCCTTGAAGCCGCAGGTCTGCAAACACAGGCCGCAGCCCACGCACTGGGCCTCGTCCACCCAGACCTTGCCCTCGCCAAAGCGCAGCGCCGGGCAGCCCAGCTTCATGCAGGCGCGGCAGCCGCGGCACCTGTCCTCGATGATGCGCACCGGCTTTTTGTGCTGCACATGCTTAAGAAGCGCGCACGGCCTTCGGGAGATGATCACCGAGGGCGCGTCCTTGGCAAGCTCCTCGCGCAGCACGCGGGTGAGCTCCTTCATGTCGTTGGGGTCGACCACGCGGATGTTCTCTGCCGGCACGCCCGCGCCTTCGCAGAGCTTTTCGATGTGTATCTTCGGCGCGGGCACGTTCTTGAGCGTCATGCCCGTGGTGGGGTTCTGCTGGTGGCCGGTCATGCCGGTGATGGCGTTGTCGAGCACGAGCATGGTGGTGACGCCGAGGTTGTAGACGGTGTTGACCACGCCGGTGATGCCGGAGTGTATGAACGTGGAATCGCCCAGCACGGCCACGGCGCTTTTCGACGCCTCCGGGCGCATGGCCGCGTAGCCGTGCAGCATGTTGAACGACGCGCCCATGCAAAGCGTGGTGTCCAGCGCGTTCAGCGGCGGCGTCGCGCCCAGCGTGTAGCAGCCGATGTCGCCAAACACGGTCAGCTTCAGCCGCGAGAGCACCGTGAACAGCCCGCGGTGCGGGCAGCCCGCGCACATCACCGGCGGGCGGCCGGGCAGGTTCTCGCCCAGCGTCTTGGTCGGGGGGAGCGAGGCGCCCATGGCCCTGCGCACGCGGTACTGCGAAAGCTCGCCCAGAAGCCCTGTGCGGTCCTTGCCCCCGGCCACGGGAACGCCCGCGGCGCGCAGCGCGGTCTCGATAAAGGGGTCGAGCTCCTCGATCACATAGAGGCGATCGACCTTGCCCGCGAAGGCGCGGATGCGCTCGACGGGCAGCGGGTAGACCATGCCGACCTTAAACACGCTGGCCTGCGGGAAGGCCTCGCGCACATACTGATAGGCCGCGCCGGAGGCGACGAAGCCGATCTCGGGGCTGCGCACCTCCTCGCGGTTAAACTCGCACTCCTCGGTATATTCGCGCAGCTTTTCGATGTGCTCCTCCACCACCACATGCCGCTTGACGGCCACGGCGGGCATGGAGACGTACTTCTGCGCGTCCTTGACGTAGGGGCGCAGGGGCGGCTCCACGCGCGGGGAGGTCGTAACCAGGCTCTGCGAGTGCGCGACGCGCGTCACCGTGCGCACGAGCACCGGCGTGTCGAACCTCTCGGAGAGCTCGAACGCGGCCTTTGTAAAGGCGAGGCACTCGGCGGAGTCCGCAGGCTCGAACATGGGCAGCTTGGCCGCCTCGGCGTAGTGGCGGGAATCCTGCTCGTTCTGGGAGGAGTGGATGGCGGGGTCGTCCGCCACGCAGACCACCAGCCCCGCGTTCACGCCCACATATGCGGCGGTAAACAGCGGGTCCGCGGCCACGTTGAGGCCCACATGCTTCATGGCGGTGAAGCTGCGCGCGCCCGCCAGCGACGCGCCGATGGCGCTCTCCAGCGCCACCTTTTCGTTGGACGCCCACTCGGCGTAGACCTCGTCATAGCCCGCGGCAAACTCGGTGATCTCGGTCGAGGGCGTGCCCGGATAGGAGGAAACGAAGCGGCAGCCGGCCTCGTACAGCCCGCGCGCCACCGCGGCGTTTCCGATCATCAGTTCTTTCATAAGCGACCTCTCCTAACTTCTGTCTGCCGCAAGGGGACGGCAGGTGTCTGCTAGCGCATGTCGCGCAGATCGACGATGCGCTTGGCCTTGCCGCCCGCGAACCGCTCGATGGTCTTGGGCCCGACGAGCTTGACCTTGGCGTCGATGCCCAGCACCACGCGCAGCTTGGCGCGGATGGAGTTGGTCAGCTCCTCCAGCGCGGCGAAGCTGTCAAGCAGCGAGCCGTCCACCAGCTCCACCTGCACCTCGAGCGTGTCGTGGTAGCCCTCGCGGCGGATGTAGAGCATGTAGTGCGGGCTGATCTGCGGGATCTGCATGATGACCGACTCGATCTGGCTGGGGAACACGTTCACGCCGCGGATCTTGAGCATGTCGTCCGAGCGGCCCATGACCTTCTCCATGCGCGCGTGGGTGCGGCCGCACCTGCACGGCTCGGTGGTGATCCATGTGAGGTCGCGCGTGCGATAGCGCAGAAGCGGCATGGCCTCCTTGGTCAGCGTCGTGACGATCAGCTCACCCGCCTCGCCCTCGGCTTTGGGCTCGAGCGTGTCGGGGTCGACGATCTCGGGCAGGAAGTGGTCCTCGGCAAAGTGCAGCCCGCAGCGGTGCTCGCACTCGCCGCTCACGCCCGGGCCGATCAGTTCGGACATGCCGTAGTTGTCG
>DXVG01000108.1 GCA_019409045.1 Clostridiales bacterium
GCTCGTGGTCGGCGTCCTCGACATGGAGCGGCCGCTCCTGATGCGCTGCGCCGCGCCGGACGCGCGCCTGAACCGCCTTGCCGCGGGCAGCCGCGAGGAGCTCGAAGCCCTGGCCTCGGCGCTCGGGGAGGAGCTCGACGCCTTTGAGCTCAGCGGCGCGGAGGCGGCGCGCGGCGCGCTCCTGCTGTGCGCCCTTCCTGTCGCGTGCCTCGCCAGCTTTGCGCTGTGCGCGCTGCGCCGGCGCATGGGCTGGCGCAAGGAGGTCTCGAATCTCCTCCTGTGGGCGCTGGCTGTGGGCTTCGTCCTTGCGGTCCTCTGGTACGTCCCGGTGCGGCTGCTGCCCACCCGCTGGTCGGATATTGAGTTTTACACACAGCTGCTAAGCGACTTTCGCGCCCGCGAACTGCGCCTGCCCGACGCCCGCGATCTGCTGATGCGGGGCGACCTTGTCCGCGTGGGCGCATGGAGCCTTGCGTGCTGCGCGGCGCTGTGGATGGAAAGGAAGTGCCTGAAATGCGAAAAGGGATCATGAGCCTGGTGCTCGCCCTCGTCCTCGGCGGCTGCGCCTGCGCGGAGCCGCTGCCCATGGCCGCCGCGCTCGACGCGCACGCGCAGTTTGAACGCTATCACAGCTTTCAGATCGACGAGGCGACCGGCGACTGGTCCGCGCACACGCTGGTCGCCGACCAGCTTCTCAGCGCGGTCGAGCAGGGGGAGGCGAGCGGTTTCATGAGCGGAGGCGTGTGCATACTGTACCCCGGCGTGCGCGGCAACCGCGACCTGTCGCTGCTCGAACCCGTCCTCCATGTATATTTGCTCAAAAACAGCCCGATCCAGGCCGACGCGCTGTCCATCGCCACCGGCGGCATGCGCTACGACTTTGCGCTGGACGCGGAGGAGACGAGCGTGGGCGAGCGCAAATGCGAGCGCTTCACGCTGCCGCTGGACGAGGAGACGCTGCCGCTCTTGCAGAGCTTCGCGCAGGAGGGCGGGGAGGTGCGCGTCTACGGCGAGTCCAGGGTGTTTCGCACCGGCATTGCCGAGGCGGACGCGCACAAAAACGCCAAACAGCGCCTGCAGGCCATGTCCATCGCCGCGGTGCGGGACTTTCTCCCCCTGTGGCCGAAGGGCTACGGGCTGTGGGACCTCAACGCGGCGCATTGGTCGGACGGCCGGCCCGAAGCGGCGACGGTCGCCATCGACGCCGGCGCCTGGGCAGATACGCTCCCCGCGCTGGAAGCCGCCACACAATGCCTGGACACAGAGGACCGCGCCGCCGTGCGCGCTTATCAGCAGCTTCTCAGGGATCAGGCGTTCTTCACCGGCAAGGTGGACGCCTCATTCGGCAAGATCACGCGGGAAGCGACCCGGCAGGTGCAACAGTTCTACGGCCTCGTCCCCACCGGCATGCCGGATCGCGTGTTGATCGGCTTCCTCCTCGGCGGCGCGCAAGGGCAGAAAGAGCCAGAGCAGACAGGCGCCTTTACGCCGCTGATGGAAAGCGACATACAAGCGCTTCCGGGAGAGACCTACGCCGTGGAGGGGCAGTTCTCCCTCCGCCTCGACCGCGCGTGGACGGCGTACAGCTTTGCCCCATCCCGCGCTGCGAAAGGGATGGACCGCGTATGGCCAGCCAACCGTTCAAACCGGCTCTATATCTGCGACGGCGAGATCACGAATCTGTCCGGCGCTTCCATAAGCCTGCAGATGGCACTTCAGGGAAGCGTTTTTCTGCGCGGCGTCGCCTTCCCCTGCGCCGTCCAATGCGAGAAGGATCAGGGCGCATCGCTTGGCACAACGCTCCTGCCCATGGAGAGCGCACGCCTGTTGATCACCTGCGAACTTCCCGCGGGCATGGACACGCAGGCGGCGGAATTGGAGCTTGCGCTGCAGGGGGATGGGGAGAAGATCGCGCTGCGCTTCTAGGCGAGCTTCAGGGGAAGCACGCAGGTGTAGCGGCCCTGAAGCAGCTCTATGTCGCGGATGCACACGTCCACGCCGAACGCGGTTTTGAGGTTTTTTTCGGTAACGGTCTCCCGCGTGGGGCCGCAGAGGCTCTCGCCGCCGTCGAGCAGCAAAAGCGTCTGGTCGGAAATGGAGAGCGCGTGCTCCGGATAGTGGGTGTTGACCACAAAGGAAAGCCCGCGCTCCCGGCGCAGCATGCATATTGTGTCCAGAACGATCAGCTGGTTGCGAAAGTCCAGGTTGGATTCCGGCTCGTCCAGAATCAGCATCTCCGGCTGCGTGGCCAGCGCGCGGGCGATGAGCACCATTTGCAGCTCGCCGCCGCTGACCTTGCTCAAAAGCCGCGTGCGCAGGTGCTCCACGCCGATTGTGCGCAGGCAGTCGCGGGCGATCTGGCGGTCCCTTTCGCGCGGTTGGCTGGTCAGGCCCAGGTGCGCGCTGCGGCCGAGCAGCACCATTTCCTCCGCGGTGTAGGCAAACGCGGCCTGCCGCGCCTGCGGGACGTAGCCGATGCGCGTCCACAGCTTTGTATAGGGTATATCGTGCACGTTTACTCCGTCGATGCGGCTCTCGCCGCCGGTCCACGCCAGCAGGCCGAGCATGCACTTCATCAGCGTGGTCTTGCCCACGCCGTTCGCGCCCAGCACCGTCATGATCTTCGCCGGCCCCAGCCGCACGCACACGTTTGAAAGTATCTGCCGCCCGGCCTCGTAGCCGAAGCAGCCGTTTTGTATCTCAAAGGTCATGCGCGTATCCCTCCAGACTTGCGCAGAAGCGCGATGAACACCGGCGCGCCGATTACCGCCGTGAGGATGGACACCGGGATCTCGCTGGCGGTGACGGTCCGGGCCACCGTGTCGATCACCAGCATGAACGCCGCGCCCAAGACGACGCTCGCGGGCACGACGCGGCGGTTGTCGTTTCCCAGCATCATCCGGCTGATGTGCGGAATCAGCAGGCCGACCCAGCCGATGAGCCCGCACATGGAGACCACCGAGGCGGTGACCATCGTCGAGCCCAACACGACCAGCGCGCGCACCAGCCGCACGTTCACGCCCAGCGTGTGCGCCTCCTCCTCGTTGAGCGAGAGCGCGTTCAGCCGCCAGCGCAGCGCATAGATCAGCAGCGTTCCCGCGATGATAAAGGGCGCGCCCAGAAGCAGCGTTTCATAATTTGTGCCCGAAAGGCTTCCCATGAGCCAGAAGGTGATGGAGGGCAGCACGTCCTGCGGGTCGGCGACGTACTTGATCAGCGACACCAGCGCGGAAAACAGCGCGCTCACCACCATGCCGCCCAATATGATCATGATCATGCTCGAGGTGCCGCGCACGCGGCTGACGGCATATACCACCACCACCGCCAGCACGCCCGAGGCCAGCGCGAGCACCTGCACAAGCGCCATATTCAGCCCGAGCAATATGCCCAGCGCCGCGCCGAAGGACGCGCCCGTGGCGACGCCCAGCGTGTCCGGGGTGGCCAGCGGATTGGAAAACAGGCTCTGAAAGGATGCGCCCGCCACCGAGAGCCCGGCGCCGGAGAGCAGTGCCAGCAACACGCGCGGCAGGCGGATATTATAAACGACGTTTTGCATCGTCTGCGTCACCTCGACCCCGGAGAGCGCGCCGGGAAAGAGCGTGGCGAGGACCTCGGCGGGCGACATCGAAAACCTGCCCAGTCCCATTGCGATCAGGGCAAGGGCGGCCAGCCCCAGCAGGCTGCCGGCCGCCCAAGCGATCTTGCGTCCTTTCTTCATTTAGTTGCGCACAAAGCCGCCCGCCGCGGCGCTGGAGGGCGTGTACATGGCGGAAACGTCCTCGTCGGAGAGCTCTACGCCGTAGATCTCCAGGTAGTAGTCCTTCACTTCCTGCTCAAGGTCGATGTCCGCAAAAAGATCGGGGTAGAGCGTCTTGGCCATCCACAGAAGCGTCAGCGGCGTGTCGGTGCCGGGCGTGTAGCTGCGGTAGCTGCCCAGGGGCATCTTGTGCACGCGGCCGTCCTGCACGGCCTGAATGGTGCTCCAGTCGTCGCCGCCGGTCGCGTTGTTGTAGAGGTCCTCGGGCTGGGTGGGCGTGAAGTTGGTGATGTAGATCACCTCGGGATTCCACGCGTACACCTGCTCCATGTTGATGGTGGCATTGGAGTTCTCGGCGGGCACGTCCTCCGCCACGTTGGCGCCGCCGCCCGCGGTGGCCCAGTACTGGCCGAAGAAGTGGCGGCCGGAGGTGATCATGGCGTTTTCATCGTACTGGAACAGGAACAGCGCGCGCGTGCGCTCCTCGTCGGGAATGTCGGCCACGCGCTCCTGAATCATGTCGTAGATCTCCCTGCTGTAGCTGGAGACGATCTGTGTCTTGTCCTGCTCGGGGAAGATCTGGCTGAGCAGCTCGATCCAGTGGTCGTAGGTCACGATCACGTCGTAATCCCACGCGGTGGCGGAGACGGCGACGGCCGGTATGCCCGCCGAGTCGCACAGGTCCTTCTCCACCGCGTTGCCCGCGCTGTAGAACACCACGTCCGGCTCGAGCTTGATCAGCTCCTCGATGTTCAGATCGCTGCCGGTCATAAAGCCGGTGGAGGCGTCGGCGATCTCGGGGAATATCTTGCCCAGCGTGCTGTTCACCGCCGCGCTGTAGGAGACGGGATGGATGCCCACCAGCTTCTGCGCGGAGCCGAGGAACATGGTCACGACCGACGCGAAGGGGTAGATCGACGTTGTGACGATGCGGTCGATCTCTTTGGGGAGCGTCACCTCGTTGCCGGCGTGGTCCACGATGGTGATGGTCTCCGCCTCCGCGAACGCCGCCAGCGGGCAGCCGACGCATAAGAGCGCCAGCGCGAGGACGATACAGAGCGTTCTTTTTAGGGACATGTCATGCCTTCCTTTCTGGTGCGGCGAGCTTCGCCGCCCGTTGGTTGAAGTATTTGCCAATAAACAGCTCGCTCCCGATGAGTCGGCTGGATATTGCGTATTTGGGGATGGACACGCGCGCGGTTTCCGGCTGCGCAAGGGAGAGCAGCACCGGGTCGGACACCAGCGCGGTCGCGCCGCGCAGGATGGCTTTGATCTCCGATTCGTCGTCGGCGGTCTCCGCGCCCTCGGGAAGCCCCGCCCTTCCAAACAGGCCGACGGGCCTTGCCGGGATGCCGAAGTCCGCCTCCAGCGCGCGGCATATGGCGCGCGCGACGACCCAGTCCTCCATGACGATCGCCCGCGCGGCCGCGTCAAAGCCGCCCTCCACCGGGCGTTCGCCCCTTTCCGCCCTTTCGAGGTTTTGCAAAAACGCCCTCGCGCCCGCCTCGCCGACGGGCACATCGGCCAGCCACGGCGTTCCAAAGCGCGCCTCCAGATGGGCGGCGATCTCCCGCCCGGCCTGCGATATGGCCAGATTCACGCTCGCCGCGCCGATCTGGCGAAGCTCGTCCATCGTCCATTCGTGCGCGCAGCGGCACAAAACCTCCCAGCCGTCTTCGCGCAGCAGGTCGGAAAGCGCGCGAAGGTTGGCCGCGCTCATCTCCAGAGGCGTCGCGCCGAGCAGGTTCACCGCGCGCTTCCGCCTTTTGGGCGCGCCGTGCGTAAAGCGGTCGATCAGCGCGCAGGATGCCAGCGCCACGCCGTAGTTGTAATAGCGCGTGCCGTTGGTGGCAAAGCCGAACGCGGGGATGCCGCTGCGCGCCTCGATCTCTTTGGCGAGCCCCGCAAAGTCCGTGCCGATGACCATGGGCACGGGGCTTCCCACGAAGGCGATGAAGTCTACCGGCCGCTCCCTCGCCGCGCGCAGCGCCTTTTCCAGTAGCGCCTCCTCGTTTCCGAACACCGCGTCCAGCTTCCGCAGGCCGGAGCAGTAGATCGGCTTGGCCGAGCCGTACCAGCGCGGCTCGTCGAATGTCGTGTAGTTGCCGGTGCAGCCGGAGGCGTCGTGTATGATGATCTCACCGTTCAGGGAAAACATCGCCGAGCACGCGCCGGAGTAGTCCGGCGCAAAGGGCGGAAGGTCGATGGACAGGTTTTTCATCTATATCACCGCCCCATATGCGTCGATCAGGCCCTTGAGGTCGCGCCGCTCCTCCGCCGCGCGGACGAGCTCGTCCATCAGGCGGACCACGCCGTCGTAGCCGAACAAGCCCGCGTCCATCGCAACAGGCGCCACATGCTCCGTGCCCGCGATGTACGCCGCGTCAAAGCCGATGGCCACGGCCTCGGGGTCTCGGTGGTCAAAGTCGATCAGCCGCGCGTGCTGCGGCTGGTAGACGCGTATCTGCGGGGCGCTCTCGCAGAGCCAGTCGTACCCCTCCCGGTCGATGGGCAGCACGGTCTGCGCCACCACCGCGCCGACGGCAAAGCCC
>DXVG01000109.1 GCA_019409045.1 Clostridiales bacterium
GTCTTCTACACGCCGCTTACGAAGGAGCAGATCGAAAAGATCGCCGATCTGACGCTCGAAGCGCTCAACAAGCGCCTTGCCGAACGCGGCGTGACCGTGCGGCTCACCGACGAAGCCAAGGCGTATGTGGTGGAAAACGGCTACGACCCCGTGTACGGCGCGCGCCCGCTCAAGCGGTTCATACAGCGCGCGGTGGAGACGCCGGTGGCGCGCACGCTGGTGGCCGAGGACGTTCCGGAGGGGAGCACACTGGAGCTGTATCCGGAGGGGGACGGCCTGGCCGTGCGCACAATGTAAAAAATGCAATGCATATCGCCGTGAAAATCGACTTCACGGCGATTTTATTATTGTACCGTTATAAATACATGCAGAAGATATTTAACAGTAATAAGCGGGAACCTGACTTGACTTTTGGCCGTCAAAGAGATATATTTTTTATAGAATCTTATTGAAAAGATTGGATTTTTTTTGACAGGAGTGTTTTGCGTTGATTCGAAAGATGCAGGCGGACGGAAGACATCGCGCCGGCATCCCATACCTCAATCAGGAGATGACAAACATCCTGAGCGCGGTGGAGCAGGAGACGGGCGATCTGTCCCTTGCCCAGAGCATTTATTTCAGCCCGACCGCGCTCACGCACATCAAAAGACTGATTGAAATGGGAGGCTCCATCATCACCGACACCACGCTGGTGGCAAACGACATCAGCACCGAGCTGTTGGGGAGCAAGGGCGCAAAAGTGCTGTGCTTCATCGACGACCCGCAGGTGGTCATGCTGGCCGAGCAGCGCCGCGTGACACGCGCGGAGGTGGCGGTGGATTACGGCCTGGCCGTGCCGGGACTGAAGCTGATGGTGGTGGGCAGCGCGCCCGCGGCCATCAACCGGCTGATACAGAGGCGCATGCACGAGCCGATGTCGGACGTGTGTGTGCTTGCCGCGCCCAGCGGCTTTGCCAGCGCCGTACAGCTCAAGGAGCGGCTGTTGGACAGCGACCTTGCCACCATCATCGCCCGCGGCAAGAAGGGCGGCATACCCGCCACGGTGACGCTGCTCAACGCGATCTTGCGGGAGATCAACGGAAAGGGCATCGTATAGCCTCCGAAATTACACACTTGTGTGGAAAACTTTTCTGGAAAACATACCTGGCCGCCGAAAGCTGCGCTTTCGGCGGCCTGTGTCATGTTGGAAAAACAGCGGAGCGGCGGGGCGTCAGGCGGGCTTTTCCAGGCGCGCTCTCGGGATGCGGGCGAAAAACGAAGTGCCGCCCGCATCCGAGGTCATTTGCAGCGCGCCGCCGTACTGCTCGAGTATCTCCGTGACGATGGCAAGGCCCATGCCCCGCCCCGCCGCCTTGGTGGTAAAGCCGCGCTCGAAGATGGAATCGCGCAGCTGCGCGGGGATCTCCGGGCCGGTGTTGCTCACGCGGAAGCAGAAGGCATGCACCTCCTCGTCGATCTCCACCGTCAAGCGCCTTTGGGGCAGAGAGCGGTCGGACATGGCGTCGATGGCGTTGTCGATGAGGTTGCCCAGCACGCGGCACATCTCCCATCCGGGCACGTTTATGCCCTGCCACGCGGAGCGGATGTGTACGCGCATGTCGATGCCGCGCTCGGCGCAGTCCGCCGCCTTGGCCGCGAGCAGCGCGTTGACGGCGGGGCTGGCGGTCTTGAGCGCGCGGCTGACGATCTGTATATCGCCGTAGACGCGCTCGATGTAGTCCTGCGCCTCGCGGTACTCCCCCATCTCGATCAGGCCGAATACGACTTGCAGGTGGTTTTTGAAATCGTGCCGCTGGGCGCGCAACGTGCCGTTGAGGTCCTCGAGCTGGCCGTACGCCTCCTCGAGCATCTCGCTCTGCCGGGCGAGCTTGCGGGCGTTTCCGGCATCGCGTATGTCCAGAAAGGCGCCCCAGACCACCACCGCGGCCACCACGCAGATCAGGAACCTCTCGGCGCTTCCGGAGAGGTTGAACGCCTCGCCCAGCAGCGCGTAGAGCGCAAGGCCGACGGCAAACACGGCCTGCGCCGCGTTGACGATGACCGCGTAGCGGGAGATCTTGTCGATATTGAGTCGTTCGCGCAGCGTCCTTTTCATGGCTACATTATACCACCGCGGCGCGCGTGGATGCAATATCTTTTCCAAAGCGCGCGCGCAAACGCAACATGGGCGGGATATAATGTTGCAGTACAGAAAAGGGGGGAATTGCCATGAACAGGACGACGACGCGAAGGCTGGCCTACGGCGGGCTGATGGCCGCGCTGATCGCGCTATTGACCGCGTATGTGCGCCTGGACATACTGTTTTTCATCTCCATGCGGGGCTACGCGCACCTGGGCGACGTGGGCATCGTGCTCTCCTCGCTGGTGATGGGGCCGTTTGCGGCGGTCCCCGCGGCGCTGGGCTCCGCGATCGCGGACCTGCTGGCGGGCTACGTCACCTACGCGCCGTTCACGCTGGTGATCAAGGGCGTGATGGGCTTTGTATTGGGCAAGTGGCTGGTGGCGAAGCGGCTGAGCGTGCGCAACATATGCCTGCTGGTGCTCACGGCCGCATTCATGGTGGGCGCCTACTTCCTGACCGACACGCTGCTCTACGGCGTGGAGGCGGCCATCGGCTCCGTGTTTGGAAACTGCGTGCAGGGCGGCGCGATGGTGGCGGGCGGCATCGTGTTGCTCCCGATCTACTGTTCGCTGCCGGAGAGCGTGCGCGGGCGCGATGACAAAAAGGGCGCGTAAACAGGCGGCAAAGGCGCGGCGCGGCTTCACAATGCGAAGCCGCGCCGTTGGTTTTTGGGGGAATTGCGTCAGATGGTTTCCGAGGGCAGCAGGCAGAGGCGCACGGGGGCGTTTTCCTCGCCCTCGACGGGGGTGAAATCTATGCGGAAGGTGAGGGCGGCTTCCCCGGCGGCGCAGGCGATCTCCAGCAGAGCGCCGTCCTGCGCATAGAGCTGCAGGCTCCACGCCTCGGCAAGCGCGCAGCTCTGTGTGAGCGGGGCGGGGGCCCAGAGGGCGCAGGCCTCGGCGGGAACGCTGATCTCCACTTCCACAAGCGGCTGCTCAAGCGCGCCCGCGTATTCCATGGCGACGCTCATCACGCGCCGCCCGTCGGCAAGCGCGCCCACGCGCAGGACCAGCTCGCCGCGTGGCAAGGCGCCGTTCACGGCGGAGGCGCGCGCGCCTTCGACCAGCTCCAGCCGCTCGCCCGTGCTCACCGCGCCGCACACCGGGCAGAAGGCGACGTCCCCGGCGTCCTGCGTCAGCGCGGGGATGCGCGCCGCGGCGCAGGCGGCGCTGCCGGTATGCCCGCAGCCCTCGCGGCGGCAGGGCGCGCTGTGCGTCCCTCGCCGTTGGGCGTCCATTCGCCGTACCAGTGGCCGAGGGCGGGCACGGTTTCCACCGCGCGCAGCACATCGCCGCACACCGCGCAATCCACGCCCGCGGTATATCCCGCTTCGGTGCAGGTGGGCTCCACGGCATCGCGCCGGGCCTCGATATGGCCCATGGCCTCCACGCGCAGTTGGGGGACCAGCTCCAGCGCACAAACCGCGCAGTGGCTGCCCTCGGTCAGGCCGTGCTGCGTGCAGGTGGACTCCACCGCCGCGTCGATGACGGCGGTGTGTCCCCGGGCTGCTTCGAGGATGGTTTCGCAGCCAGAACGGGCGCAGATTTGATCTGTCGTGCAGGTCGCGGGCGCGCCGCTGTAGTCGTGGCCGAGGGCTGCTTCGAGGATGTTTCGCAGCCGGTGCGGGCGCAGATTTGGGGCGTGGTGCAGGTCGCGGGCGCGCCGGTGTAATCGTGTGCCGCCTGCGCCGAGTTGATCGTATAGCCGCAGGTGGAGCAGTTCAACGCCGTCGTGCAATCGCCGTCGTCAGTGCCGGAGCATGTCTCGCTCACCGTACAGCCGCTGCGCGTACAGGAATGCGTGCCGTTGTTTGTTTGCCAGCTATGTCCCAGCGGCCGGCCGTACTCTCCACCGCATCCCGAGCAGACCGCCTTCTGCGTGCAGGTTGCCGTGCCGCCGTAGTGCTCCTTAAATGTAATAACGAATTCGTTGCAGTCAATACAATCGCCCACGATAATATGAGACGTTTCATCCTCATAATCGGGATCTAGATATATTATGGGTCCATTACACACTGGGCAGTATTCCTCTGCCAGCGCCGTACCGCCCAGCCCCAGCAGCAACAGGCACAGCAGCGCCGCAATAACGATCTTGTTTTTCATCGTATCCTCCCTTGGTCGTTCCCGTTCAAGCGCGCAAAAAGCCACCGCACCCGGGCCTGACGCCCGCGTTCGGTGGCTTTTGCGCTTTATGCATGCCCGGAAGGGCAGATCTATCCTACTTGCTTGCTTGCTTGCCAAACGGCAATCCTGTCAACCCCTTCGGACGGATTTTACAGACAAATTATACCACATGTTTCCCGTCGCGCGCAAGCGATCTATCGGCCCCGGGGCTTTTCCCAGAGGCCGTACTGCGCCTCGTTTTTAAGCGCGGAGAGCAGGAGCTCGCGGGCGTCGGGCTTGAAGCGGCAGATGCCGTTCAGAAGGTCGCGCACGTCGTCGCGCCGGGTGCGGCCGTTGGCCGGGCAGGGCGAGGGCACCACGGGCAAATCGAGCTTTCTGGTCATGTGGATGACGTGCTTTTCCGGCAGGTAGACCAGGGGGCGTATCTGCGCAATGCCCTTGCGGGTGAGGTGCGTGACGGGGTGGAAGGTGTGGATGCGGCCCTCGTAGAGCATGGAGAGAAAGAGCGTCTCGATGGCGTCGTCGCGGTGGTGGCCGAGGGCGAGCTTTTTCGCGCCCAGCTCGAGGCAGGCATCCACCAGCGCGCCGCGGCGCATCTTGGCGCACAGGGAGCAGGGGTTTTTCTCCTTGCGCTCCTCGAAGATGACCTTGCCGATCTGTGTTTCGCGCACGACATAGGGAACATCCAGCCTTTCGCACAGGGTGCGCACGCCGGAGAGGTCGAACGGCTCAAGCCCCATGGTGAGCGTCACGGCGGTGAGGGTGTAGGGATGCTTGCAGAAGCGGCGGTAGAGCGCGAGCGCGTAGAGCAAAAGCAGGCTGTCCTTGCCGCCGGAGACGCCCACGGCCACATGGTCGCCGGGGTCGATCATGTGAAAATCCTCGTCGGCGCGGCGCAGGCAGCCGAGCACTTCCTTCATGGGGGCCTCCCTAGGCGCCGAGTATCCGGGTCGCCACGGTAAAGAGCACCAGCAGCGAGCAGATATCGACGATGGTGGTAATCAGCGGGCTTGCCATGAGGGCGGGGTCCAGGTGGACGGCCTTTGCCAGCAGCGGCAGCGTGCAGCCGATGGCCATGGCGATGATGACGGTGATATACACGGCCACGGCGATGGTCAACGCCGTGGGGATGCGCGCGGCGATGCTCATATCCCTGTCGCAGAGCAGGAAGGTGTAGAGCAGGAAGGTGACCACCGAGAGCACCGCGCCGACGATGAGGCCGACGCGAATCTCCTTCCAGAGCAGCTTGAGTATGTCCTTAAACTCGACCTCGCCCAGCGCGAGGCCGCGGATGGTGAGCGTGGAGGCCTGCGCGCCGCAGTTGCCGCCCGCGCCCATGAGCATGGGGATGCAGGCGGTGAGCACCACGCCGAAGGCCGAGGTCTTGAGCGCGTCCTCGTAGTGGGTGATGATCATGCCGGTGAAGATGGCGGAGACCATCAGGATCAGCAGCCAGGGCATGCGGTTCTTGGCGAGTGTGAGCACGCCGGTTTTCAGGTATTCGTCCTCGGAGGGGAGCAGCGCGGCCATCTTTTCAAAGTCCTCGGTGTTCTCCTCCTCGATGACGTCGACGATGTCGTCGATGGTGATGATGCCGATCATGCGCTCCTCGTGGTCGACCACGGGGATGGAGATCAGGTCGTACTTGCGCACGGCGTCGGCGACCATTTCCTGATCGTCGGTGGTGTGGACGCAGACGAACTGCTGGTTCATCAGGGACTCGACGCGCGTATCGTCCGAGGCGAGGAGCAGCTTGCGCAGCGCCACCGTGCCCAGGAGCTTGCGCTGGGCGTCGAGCACATAGAGCGTGTAGATGGTCTCCTTATCCAGGCCCGTGCGGCGGATCTCGGTCATGGCCTCGCCCACGGTGGTGCCCACATGCAGCTCCATGTACTCGATGGTCATGATGGAGCCGGCGCTGTTCTCCGGGTAGCGCAGGAACTGGTTGATGAGGGCGCGCTTTTGCGCGTCGCAGCCCTTGAGCACGCGCTTGACCACGCCCGCGGGCAGCTCCTCCAGAAAGTCCACCGCGTCGTCGATG
>DXVG01000011.1 GCA_019409045.1 Clostridiales bacterium
GCATAAGGATTCGGGAGGCATAAATTTCAACTCCTGCCCCCGCGTGGGGGGCGACACCATGCTCCGAGCAGCCGCGTCAAGTGCCTGTCCATTTCAACTCCTGCCCCCGCGTGGGGGCGACTGCAAAACCTCACAGAATTTCTTGAAAAAACAAGGCAACATGGTGAGGTTTTTGGCTTAAAAGGTCGGATTTGTCTGGCAAACGGCCATTTGAGGCGCGGTTGCCTTTGCGATTCATTGTCATTTTCTGCGCCGATGTCCTGCAAAATTGTGTTTGAAGCAGGTCGGCGCAGGTCAGAACATGAGCGGCCCTCCGGCCTCCACGCGCGGATGCTTGCCCATTACGTCGATCTTGTTGGCAAACGAATTGCCCAGCCGGTAGAATCGCACGGAATCCTGTTGCGGGTCGATGATCGACGCAAGTTCTGCTTTGAGCACAGCCAGGCGCGCCGCGTCTACTTCGACTTCGAACACGGAGTTTTGCACGCGCGCGCCGTATCGCTCGCACGCTTTGGCTACTTGTCGAAGGCGCCGCGCGCCCTCGGCGGTCGCTACGTTTACATCGTAAGTTACAACAAGCAGTATAGATATCACCTCCAGACAAAGGCCGGATAGGCGTCCAAATCGCCCCGCAGTACCCTTGCAAAAAGCATGCTCTGCGCGTAGGGGATCATGCCGATCGGCAATTTCTCCTGCAGAAACGGATGGCGTATCTCCTCCTGACACCGTGTGCGCCAGGCGGAAAGGACTGTTTTGCGGCCCTTCTCGTTGAGATATACCGCTCCGCTCGCGCGCTGGAAGTCTCCTTTGCCGAGCTGTCCCTTGTTGAACAGCGACAGCACGAGGCGGTCGCACAGCGGCGAGCGCAGCTCCTCGATCATGTCCAGCGCAAACGAGGGCCTTCCGGGACGCAGGGTGTGCATGTACCCGGCGGCGGGGTCAAGACCGACCGCCTCCAGAGCGGAGACCATGCGATGCGTCAGCAGCGTGTATGCGAAGGAGAGCACGGCGTTCACCTCGTTGGTCGGCGGACGCCGGGAGCGCGCCTGGAAAACATACCCCTGCGGGCACTCCAGCATGTCGTCAAAGCAGGCGAAATAGGCGGATGCCGCCACGCCTTCCACGCCGCGCATGGCGTCCATGTCCTCGCATTCTGTCAGCTGCCGCGCGTATGCCGAGAGCTTGTTGGCCGCCTGAAGCAGCCGCTGGGCTTGGGATTCGCTTCGATCCCTTGCGTTTCGCGCATGGCGCAACAGCACGTTTTTGCTGTTGGCGAACTTGCCGCAGAGCATGTTCAGCGCTACGCTTTGGGAAAAGCGCGCGTCGTTCATCCGCTCATATTGCCGCTTGCGCAACAGCACATTGCCGCTCACCGGCCCGCACACACGGCCCAGAAAGCGGCCGTTGGCGTCCAGAAACGCGATGCCGATGCCCTGTTCTCCACAAAAGCCGATGAGCGATGTGGAAAACGTGTTTTTGCCAAACAGGACGATCGAATCGACCCGCGAAGCGGGCATGCTGGCCTTTTCCTCGCCGCCAATGGAGACGCAGATGTTCTCGTTGCGGTGGAAAAGATAGCTGTCCGGCGTGAGTATGTACAGCGTTTCCTGCAACTTTTTCACAATTTGTCCACCTCCATCGCCTCACGGACCAGGCGGTCGCAATAGGCCGCAGCGCTGCGGGGAAGGTCCGGCAGACAAAGCTCTTTGAGCGAACAGCGCTTGCATTTGGCGCCGGCCTCGGCAGCGGGGATCGTGAAATTGCGGCGCATGGCGTCCACCTGTTCGACAGTCTCGATTACTCGGGCGCGCAGCACTTCATCGAAGACTACGCCGTGCCTCCGATGCGCGGAGATATAGAAGACGGCGCCTTCCGGGATGGAAGTATGATACATCTCCTCCAGACACATCGCCTGCGCGCAGAGCTGAAGGTTGTACTCTTCCTCATCGCGGACTTTGCCATGCTTGAACTCCACCGGGAACAGCCGCACCGGAAAGGGCACGTCCGGGATCGAGCAGCCGCATTCGTCCGCCGTTCCCTCCACGCAGTCGCACTTGCCGGAAATGTTCAGGCGGCGGGAAAACACCGTATGTTCATACAGCTTGATCTCCTGGCCGCGGCGCTCCAGGCGCTCGCTGTGGACGCGCATGTGTTCCAGACGGCCCTTGGCGGTGTCGGCATTTTCCACCCAGAGCTGCTCGTTGGTCAGCAGGGCGGCGCGGCGCAGGCAATAGCCCGCTTGCGCAAGGCGGGAGAGCGGGATCGGGTCCCACTCATCCACGGCGGAACCACTCCTCGTCGGCGGGAAGCGCGTCCCAGCTGATTTCGCCGAAGGCGTCGCGCTGGAAGCCGATCTGCACGCCACTCGGCAGCTTGTCCAGTAGCACGCAGGCGTCGTAATCGCGCCAGGAGCGGGCGACGGGGACGTCCGCCTTGCGCGTCACGCGCACCAGATCAAAGAGGCGGTGGGCCGGGGCGCAGCCCAGCTTGGCCTGACGGGCGCGCTGTTGCAGGTCCGTATCCGTGCTCACATGCTTAAAGATGATGAGCGGCGAGACGACGGACATTTCGCCCTTGCTGGCGGAATGATCGTGTTCGTACATGTTCAGTATGGCCTCGAACAGCGCCTTCAGGTCGTCGTCGTCAAAGCCGGTCTCGGCGGCCAGATTGGCGCTGATGAAGCCGCGCACCTCATACAGCCCAAAGGGGATGATCTGCTTGCGGCCCATCGTGCGCAGCTTGTCCTCAGCCATTTCGGCTTCCTTTTCCTGATACATTTCCACCGTGCCGTTGTCGATGTTGTCCGCGATCGCCATGCGGGTGATGGACAGATCCAACGGCAGGATCGGATCGACGCTCTTGCCAAAGGCGATCTGCACCGGGCCGCGCACCTGACCGGCGTTGGGTCCAGTGGACATCACCGCGCCAAAGGCGCGCACGTCGAAGAACATCTCGCAGGCCTTGCGGCGGCCGGCATAGATGGCGTCCTTGGCCTTGGCGCAGTCCTCGACGCTGGCGTTGCGCTTGGCCATGGCGATAAAGCGGTTGATGTTGGTCGACTGCTGGATGATGATGTTCATGCCTTCCTGCCCGCGGTAGGCCATGTCGATGTAGTTGCGGATGCGGCGCTTGGTGGCGCCGTCGGTGATGTAGCCACGCATGGTCTGCGGATCGACGCGCGGCATGTTGCCCATGTCCGGGTCGCCGTTGGGGTTGCAGTTGGTGCAGGATACATAGTACATGAATTCATAGCGATTCTCAATGGCCATGTTCATTCCTCCTTCGCAGTTTCCCGACCGGGCTCGTTGCTGGATCTTTCTTTTCTGGCGGCAGCCGCCTCATTCCTGCGGCGGTTCATCTCCGCGCATTGCTGGCGATAGCCGAGGGCAAAGTACGCCTGTTCCTCCAAGGTCAGCGTCACGGGAATATTGCCGCCCACGGCAACGGAGATGGTCTCCAGTTCGCCAGATAGGCTCTTCGCGGCGGCAGGGTTGTCGATCTTGGCCAGATGATGGTTGGCGAGCTTGTCAAGCTGCCCCAGAACCAGCGCGGGCGTCTGGCTGGCCGAGGCGTAGTAGCGCTCGACAATTCCGGCGTTGACTTTGCCCAGCGCGGCTTGTTGGATGCAGGCATACACGGCCACCATGCGGCCCAGATGATACGCCCTGTTAGGATGTTCAGGGTTGACAAACGGCATCGTCGCGACCTCCCCTTGCATTCGTTCCTTTCTGCACAGCCATGCCTTCAGCCACTGGCAGGCGATGGCGTCCGGGATCTGTATATTGTTCTCGTCAGAATCCAGCATCTGCGAGCGGATGTAGGCCAGCGCCCGAATCAAAACAGCCTCGGGAAACTGTGCGCCGGTCAGTATGGCCGTCAGCACGGCGGGCGTTATACCCGCCAGCTCCTTGCTCAGGCGCTTCATCACATCGTCATTGCCCTTCTGTCGCTTGAGCAGCCGGATGAGTCTTGCGGTCAGTTTGAAGGGCTTGGTATAACCGGCTCCCCCCAGATCGCGCAGGCGTAGGTCCGCATACCACTGCCGAAGCCTTTCGCACAGTTCTTCATAGCGGCCATGCTCGTAGCGGCGGATCATCACGCGGCCGCCCACCCCGGACAGCAGCAGTATGAAGTAGTTGGCGAACAGCGGCGCGGCTTCATTGCCGGTGCGCGCGCTCGTCACCAGCTCCGTCGCCTTTATGCGTTCCTGTAGGGGATTGCGGTCATCCGGCTCTTCCTCCGGTTCCGCCTCGTCCAAGGCGAACGCGCCGCCGCCGATGAGGTCTTCGCAGGGGTCCAGCGCAGCCGACACGGGGCGATCATACCAGTGGACGAACTTCATCCCGGCGAGGACGGGCGCATCCTTCAAAAGATGATCCAGCGCCGCCTTCACGGCGCTCATGGCCGCTTCCGACACCGGGGCGTTGAGCGCCTGCTTCTGATCGTAGGAGCAAAATGAGGGCTTGTCAAAACAGATCAGCGCATCGCCGCGGGCGTGCCCGCCGACAACTTGCAGCCCGTTGACCGGCGAAACCGTGGCCACGGGCCGGCACAGCTCGCCGGTGATCATGCAGCGCGCCTGCGCGCCGCCGACAGACTTTTGCAGGGGCCCTCTGAACGCCTGCCACCAGCGGATGATCCCCTCGCGTTGCAGAAGCGGTTCTCCATCCACGAGGAACGAAACGCGATCCGAGGGCTTGATCTTCAAGCGGATAAATTCCTGTGCAACGGCCTGACGAACCGCTTCATTTTGCAGCGCGGCGGCGCACAGCGCGGCCGTGGGCTCCTGCGTTCCCGCATCGATCAGGGCTTTCAGGAAAAAATCGCTCTTGGCGTTGGGCGCTTCCGGCAACACGAGGCTGCTTTTCTCCACCAGCACGTTGCTCTTGTCCGTGCCGTTGGCCAGACTGCCGATGTCGGGGCAGGGGAGGGGGTTGGCATCGCCCATCTCCACGCCCTGATAGCTCCCGTCTGCATACAGGGAGATGTATGCCTTTATGGTCTTGTTGACATATCCGGGCGGAAGCGTCAGATCTTCGCGCACCGCATAGTCATAGAGCGCTCTCAGCATACGGGCCCTCCCTTCAACACCTCGGGGCTGTCGTAGGGCGGCACCTCGATCACGCCCTGACGCATCACCGCGTGGAACAGGGACGGCTGGGGCTGCGCCTTCTTCGTCACCTCGCACTCATGCAGGTCAAACACGTCGTAGAGCATGAGCCCCGCGTCCAAGTCCACGGGGATGGGCTGCGCTGCGCCGTCGCTCTCCGCAAAGTAGGCCGCGAACTCGCGCAGTCCGAGCGAGGGCTGGAAGAAGCACTTGCCGCTGCGGATGCGGCGAAGCGCCTGTTCCTCCAGGGCGCGCTGCCGCTGCTCAAAGCCGCGCCGGGGCACGATGCGCGCGACGATGCGGTAGCGCACGTCCTGCAGCGCGACGGTTTGGCGCTGCGTGCGGTCGTCGTCTGTGTAGATGCAGGTCGGGTTTCTTTCGCTGATGGTGCTCTTGACCTCGTTGCGCTTGAAGGAGACGTAGCGGATGGGGCGGAGGACTTCGATACGCTCGATCTGCCAGAAGTGTTCGATGGGCTTGGCGTACACGGCAGAGAGTATACCCCGGGCGGCGGACGGCGTGGGAAATGGGTATGTCAGCCGCTCGATTTTCGCCCAGGGGGGCGAGAAGCAAGCCAAATCCCCCCAGACGTCCATGGAAATGCTCATGACCTTTCACCTCCGTATGCTTGCGCCCGTCCAGTTAGACGGGCGAAAATAACATAATATAATCAATATTTCAATACTTCGCCTGGATAAAAAGGACAGGCGTTACGAAAGGAGTTGTTGACAGGTCATCTTGGAAGGCGGGCGTGGAAATTATAATGTCATTGAATATATTATATAAATACCACAGATATCGCCCTGTGTCAATACCTTTTTTGGTATATCAGCAAAAAAATTCCTCCGTCGGCTTTTCCGGCGCGTCCAATACAAGGCCCATCCGGGGATCGTAGCGCTGTGCATATTGCGGCCTGAGGATAAACACGTCGCTCGCCTGCCGGGCGTCGCCGCGACGGGCGGGATAATAGAGCTGCTCCGCCATGTCGGAGAGCTTGTCAGGATCATTCTGGAACACGCTGACGGTGATGGGGGCGGCATTGCGCAGCAGGGCAGGCGTCAGGCCGCCTTGGGCAGCTGAGCGCACTTCATGAAACAGCGCTTCCTGTCGGGCGTAGGGCACGATGATTTTATAGCCCTTTGTGTCGATCAGCTTGTATTGCCGTTCGACCTCGGGGTAGTCCAGGGCGTCTATGGCTGCGGTCAGCGCAGGTTTGTCCTGATGTTGCCGGTACAGCGCGTCATAGTACGCGCGTATATCCTCGGGATTGTGAAGATCAATCGGCTTTGCGTGATGCATGCGCTGCACGATCATCGCCGCGCGCTCATAGGCGTGACCCGGGTATAGTCGCTTCTGCCCCTGCGCGTCCGGCTCAAAGATCACGACCCTGCCCGGCCTGGGCAAAAGGCCGTTGCGGTTGCAGCGGCCCGCGGCCTGGATGATGCTCTCCAGCGGCGCGAGCGCGCGATACATCGCGTCAAAGTCCAGATCGACGCCGGCCTCGATGCACTGCGTCGCCACGACGAGGCAGGGCAGTCCCTGTGCCTGCCGCCGCCTGATCTCCTCCACGACCCAGCTGCGATGCGCCGGGCACAGGTCGGTCGTCAGCAGGAACAGGCCGTCGCTCGACCCCCGCGCATCCCAAACGGCACGAAACAGCGTCCGCGCATGGGCGCGCAGGTTGACGATCGCGCAGACATTGTCGTGCGCGCTCATCTCCACGGCAATCTCCTCAAGCGGCGTCCGCCGGTCGATGCGCCATTCCACCTGCGTGCGGCGCAGCTGCGCGAACAGGCGCGCGTGGTCCGGCAGTATCTCCGTCGGCTGCCAGTCGGTTATATTGGCAAAGGCGGGCTGGGTGGCGGTCGAGAAGACCATCGTGCAATGATAGCGGGCGCAGAGCTCTTTGACCGCGCCGAGGCTCGCCGTCAGCAGTTCGGCAGGCAGGCTTTGCGCCTCGTCGAACAGCACGACGCTGTTGGCGATGTTGTGCATTTTGCGGCATTCGCCCGGCTTGCTGGAAAACAGCGTTTCAAAGAAGCGCACCGACGTGGTCACGATGAACGGCACGCTCCAGCGCGCGGTGAACGCCCTCGTCTGATCGTCGAAGTCGCTCTGGCTGTGGTCTTCCAGCACGTCGCCCACGATGCCGCGGTAGACGCGGGCGTTCTGCTCCGTGAGCGTCAAAAACGGCAGCACGACGATGATCCGCCGCTTGCCTGTATGCAGGCAATGGCGCAGCGCGAAGTGCAGCATGGCCAGCGTCTTGCCCGCGCCGGTGGGCGCGGTGAGCGTGTAAAGCCCCTCCGGGCCGTCGCCCATTGCGCCACATTGCTCAAATACGCCGTCGCGCAGCGCATTGAGCGCCGGGTCGGAAGCGGAATTGCGCCGGAGATCGCGGCAATGGCGGTAGAGCTCCTCAAGGAGCGCCGCAGCGTCAAAGCTGAGGTTTTCCGTGCGCCGACAGTAGGCGGCGTCCTCGTCCAGCGCGGAGGATGTGTAATCGGCGTCCACCAGACAGGAAAAGAGCATCCGCGTGCGCAGCATCTTCTGAAGATTGCCCAGCGCGCACAGGGACAGATCAGGCGCCTTCCACGCGGGAAAGTCGCGCTGGAAGGCTTCCCATGCGGACTGATATTCTTCCTTTCCGTGCAGCGCGGCGTACTTTTCGGCGCGGGTTTCCACCGGCCCCGTTTGGGAAACGCTCGCGAGCATCTTTTCGATCAACATGCCGCGGTCGACCAGCCCGTCGTGATGGCCGTTGACGGCGGTAATGATCGCGTCAAGGGCCTCCCTTTGGGAGCGAAGGCGTTGCGAAATGATGTACAAAAACGCCGCGCTGCTGAACGCATGATCCACATGATGCAATATGCGATCCAACACACGCTGAAAATCCGCGCTGTATTTTGCGAAGTCATGAAACAGCCCCGCCACAAAGCCGATCTCACCCATGCCGATCTCTACGGCGTAGCGTTCGGTCAGTTTAGCCACCGCCGCGAGATGCTCTTTGACGGTCACCTGCCTGCCATCCGGCAGTTTTGATTTGGCGTAATAAATAACCATTTCCGCCTCCTCCCCAACAGCGCCCTTCTCGATAAGAGCCAGTACGTCCTTTAGCAATGGACCATCCACAGGTTGTATTCCCAAAACGCCCGGATGATGTTTTATTATATCAAAGCAAATTGTTAATTGCAATATTATTAATGCACAAAGATGAAATAACTCTGTTTCCACCACCCGGTTTTCCCCGGTTGCGCAATTTATGGAAAAACACCAGCAAACTGTCGCGCAAGCGCTTTCTGCGCCCTGCGTATGCTGACAGTTGTATGGGTAGAATACATATTGGACAACAGAACGAAAAGGGGAGAAGGATAAGGCCACATCGGTCATTGTTGAAGTCGCAGGCAACAAGCGAACGAGAGGAGGCTTTATCCTTCAGGAGCAAGTATATAACACAGGGCATGACGTTTCGGCAATTCCTGATGAAGTGCGCGAAGAAATACGCCGTCAGCTGGAAGTACACAGGAGCTGATTGTGCATCTATTTCTGGAAAGCCCGCTGGGATGGAACCGAGCAGCCGCTGACCTACCCGTCTCGTCGACTTCACAAGACATCCCAACCAGCACACAGAAGCAGGGCTGAAGCGTATGCGGAACCCGCGCTGCCGCCAAGCCAACGCTGGGGATGGTGGAACTGTGGCACCGACTGCGACAGCGGGGACATGACCTCCGGGAAGTTCAGGTGGAGCGCGGTCAGACGGACAACGGCTTTGAATTTACCGCCGTTTCTCAAATAGCAGACGGGATTTGCTCACCTTGTTTGAGATCATCGCCTCTGTGCTGGGCGTCCGGCGCAAACTCATCCGCTCCATACACCCCGTCATAACGGCAAGGTGGAACGCAGCCACCGTGAAGATCAGAAGCGCTTCCATTCCTCTCACAGCGTTTATTCTCTGAACGACTTCGTAAAACAGTTCGCCGAACACAACCGTCGTTCCAACAAGTTCCCCATGTGGCCTCTTGACTGGATTTCCCTCTTGAAATCTCCGCCTTATATGCTTGACAAACCTACAATGCGCCGCCTCCGCATGCGCGAAGGCGGCGCACCTTTGGGCGCTTTGGCCGCGTCAGCGGCCGCCCTTGTCGTAGGGGATGCCCTCGGCCTTGGGCGCGCGCGACTTCTTGGAGGTCAGCACCAAGACGATCATGGTCACGATGTAGGGGAGCATCAGGTAGATATACTCGCTCGCCTTCACGCCCTCGAAGTCCGGAAGGAAGGGTATGCTGCCCGAGTAGGAGGCGAGGATCTTGAAAAACGCGAAGAACAGGGAAGCGCCCAGTATGTTCAGGGGCTTCCAGTTGCCGAAGATCATTACCGCCAGCGCGAGGAAGCCGTAGCCCGCCACCTGGCTCTGGAAGCCGGAGCCCGCCGCCACGGTGAACGCCAGGCCGCCCACGCCGCCCAGAACGCCGGAGATGAGCACGCCGATGTAGCGCATCTTGTACACGTTGATGCCCACGCTGTTGGCCGCCTGCGGGTGCTCGCCGCAGGCGCGCAGCCGCAGCCCGAGCCGCGTGCGGTACAGCAGCACCGCGGCGATGATAAACAGCACAATGGCGATGGGCGTTGTGAGATAGAGGCTCTTAAAGATCAGGCGGTTGAAGAACACGTCCTGCGAGGCCTCGGAGGTTATGCGCACCCAGCGGGGGATGGCGATGGTGGTCTGTCCCTGTCCCTGGATCGCCCAGGTCAGAACCACTGCGAACGCGGGCGCGAGCATGTTCAGCGCCGTGCCGCCGATGGTCTGGTTCGCCTTGAGGTGGATGGAGGCAAATGCCAACAGCAGCGAGAACACCGCGCCGGAGGCCGCCGCCACCAGGATCGCCAGAAACACCGTGAACTGCGGATGCTGCGCGCCCCAGCCGATCTTATCCATCGCGCTCAAAAACAGGCAGCTCATCAGCGCGCCGATGATCATGATGCCCTCCAGCGCGATGTTTATGATGCCGCTGCGCTCGGAGAACATACCGCCCAGCGCCACCAGCAGAAGCGGCACCGCGAACAGTATGGTAGAGCTGAGTATATCGGCGAATATAAGCATCAGCGGTCCTCCTTTCCGGCGTCGGCGGCGCTGTCCCTGCGCCGAAGCAGGCGCGAAATGCCGCCCTGCACCAGCAGCGAGAACGCGCTCAGGTAGATGATCGCCGCGATGATGATGTCGATGATCTCCTTGGCGTACTCGGGCTGCAGCGTCTCGCCGCCCACCTGTATGTAGGACACGAACAGCGCCGAGAATATGATGCCCACGGGGTTGGACGAGGCCAGCAGCGCCACGGGGATGCCGTTAAAGCCCATTGGCAACAGCGTCTTTACGATGTTGAACTGCGCCGTGCCGCTCAGGTAGTAAATGGCGCCGCCGATGCCGGCGAACGCGCCGGAGATGGCCATGGACAAGACGATGTTGCGCTTGTCGTTGATGCCCGCGTAGAGGCTCGCGCTGCGGTTGTAGCCGCAGGCCTTGAGCTCGTAGCCAAACGTGGTCTTGGACAGTATCACCCACGCGATGATGGCAAACACCACCGCGATGAATATGCCGATGTTCATGTAGCTGCCCAGCACCTCGTCCATCCCGAGCTTGGGAAGGATCGCGTCGGGGTTGGCGATGCCCAGGCTCCCCGTGCGGTCCTTGACGGGCTGCTTCCAGGCGTTTGCGAGCATCATGGGCATGTTGTTGAGCGCGAGGTTCACTGCGAACAGGCCGATCCAGTTGAACATGATGGCCGCGATGACCTCGTTGACGTTGAAGTAGGCCTTGAAAAAGCCCGGGATCGCGCCCCAGATCGCCCCGCCGATCATCGCGGCGAGTATGCACACATACCACGGCATCTGGAACTGTATAGCCGCCACCAGCGCGAAGAACGCGCCGACGGTGTACTGCCCGGTCGCGCCGATGTTGAAAAGGCCCGTCTTGAACGCGAAGCCCACCGAAAGGCCGGTCATCAGAAGCGGCGCGGCGGTGTAGAGCACCTTGCCGAACTTGGACAGGTCGCGCGCGCCGTTCAAGATCATGTTTTCAAAGCCGCTGAGCGCGTGCGAGGGGTTGATCACCAGCAGCAGCACAAACCCCAGCAAAAACCCGGCCAGTATGGAGATCAGCGAGCCCAGCAGGCTCACGACGCCGCGCTTTTGAAGAAGTTTTCTCATGTTACCGACCTCCCGTCCTGCCGCTTCGCGCCCGCCATGTAGAGTCCGAGGTCCTGCACGGTGGTGCTCTTGGGCTCAAACTCGCCGACGATGCGGCCCTCGTACATCACCAGTATGCGGTCGGAGAGGTTCATCACCTCGTCCAGCTCCAGCGACACCAGCAGCACCGCCTTGCCTGCGTCGCGCGCCTGCACGATGCGCCTGTGAATGTTCTCTATGGCGCCCACGTCCAAGCCGCGCGTCGGCTGCACCGCGACCAGCAGGCAGCTCTCCCGGTCCAGCTCGCGGCCGACGATGGCCTTTTGCTGGTTGCCGCCGGACATGCTGCGCGCGATGGTCTGCGCGCCCTCGCTGGAGCGCACGTCGTACTGCTCGATGAGCCGCTCGGCGTAGGCGCGCACGCTGTCCCGGCGGATAAAGCCGTGCCGCTGAAATTCCGGTTCCCAATACCGCTGGAGCACGAGGTTCTCCTCCAGCGTGTAGTCCAGCACCAGGCCGTGCTTGTGCCTGTCCTCGGGGATGTGCGTCATGCCCGCCACGGAGCGTTCGCGGATGGAGGCGCGGGAGATGTCCTTGCCCCCGAGCGTGATCTCGCCCGCGCTCATCCGGTCAAGGCCGGTCAGCGCGGACACGAACTCCGTCTGGCCGTTTCCCTCGATGCCCGCAAGGCACACGATCTCGCCCCTGCGCACGTCAAAGGACACGTCCGAAACGGCGTTTTTCCGGTGCGTGTGGGAGGGCACGGTCACGCCGCGCACCTTTAAGACCACCTCGCCGGGCTGCGCGGGCGCCTTTTCCACGTTGAAGTCCACGTCGCGGCCGACCATCATGCGGCTCAGCTCCTCCTTGGTGGTGGAGGCGATGTCCACGGTGCCGATGCAGCGCCCCTTGCGCAGCACCGTGCAGCGGTCGGCGACGGCCATGATCTCGTTGAGCTTGTGGGTGATAAAGAGTATGGACTTGCCCTCCCGCGCGAACGAGCGCATGATCTCCATCAGCTCGTCGATCTCCTGCGGCGTGAGCACGGCCGTGGGCTCGTCGAGTATGAGGATCTCGTTGTCGCGATAGAGCATCTTGAGGATCTCCACGCGCTGCTGCATGCCCACCGAGATGTCTTCGATCAGGGCGTCCGGGTCGACGCGCATGCCGTACTTTTCACTCAGCGCCAGTACCTTTTTGCGCGCGGCGTCCTTTTTGAGAAAGCCGAGGTGCGTGTCCTCCGCGCCCAGTATGATGTTGTCCAAAACAGAAAAGACCTCGACCAACTTGAAGTGCTGATGCACCATGCCGATGCCCAGCGCGGTCGCGTCGTTCGGATCGTTGATCTTTACGACTTTTCCGTCCTTTTTAATGACGCCCGCCTCCGGCTGATACATGCCGAAAAGCACGCTCATCAGCGTGGACTTGCCCGCGCCGTTCTCGCCCAGCAGCGCGTGTATCTCGCCCTTTTTGAGCAGCAGTGTCACATCGTCGTTGGCGCGTATGCCCGGGAACACCTTTGTGATGCCCAGCATTTCAATGACATATTCGCTCATCCGGCTTCCCCTTCATCATGTAATGCGTTGTCGAAAATGCGGCGCGTTCGCGGCGCAAATTGTGAAGGGGCTGTCTCCAAGGAGGCAGCCCCCATCGAGGCATGTGCGGTTTAGGTCTGATCGTCCACGGTGACGTTGACGGTCTCGGGCATGGCGTCGGTGCTGTTGCTGATCTCGATCTCGCCGGACTGCACCTTGGCGTAGAGCTCGTTGTACTCCTCGACCGTGTAGGTCTCAAAGCGCCAGGAATGCTCCGCGGTGGGGATGCCGACGCAGTTCTCGGCCGCGCCCAGCGTCTGGGTCACGCCCGCGTAGTCCTCCGGCCAGGTGCCGCCGTTGTCATACAGCGCGCCCAGGGAGAGCTGCACGGAGTTGGGCAGGTCCTTCATCGCGGAGGTGATGACCACCTCGGAGAGGTAGTACTGGTCGGAGTCGACGCCGATGACCTTGCCGTCGCCCTCCTCGGCCGCCGCGATGATGCTGGTGCAGATGCCGCCGCCGCAGGAGAAGATGACCTGGGTGCCCTCGGTGTACCAGCTGGCAGCCTTGGTCTTGATGTCATCGCTGGGCGCGAAGGAATCCGCGTACCAGTACTTGACGTTCACGTTCACGCCCATCTCCTGCGCAGCCGCGTCGGCGCCCTGCACAAAGCCGTAGCCGAAGCGGATGACCGCGGGAACCGCCATGCCGCCGGCAAAGCCGAGCTCGGTGTAGCCGTCCTTCACGGCGGCGTAGCCCGCGAAGAAGCCGGCCTGCTCCTCACGGTAGAGTATGCAGTGGGTGTTTGCGGAGGTCTTATACTCGGAATAGTCGGCGCTGTGGGGCTCGCCGTCCAGGAGCAGGAAGTTCACGTCCGGATACTCATCCTGGATCAGATACACAGAATCCTCAAACAGATAGCCGGGGCAGACGACGACCTTGGCGCCGTTCTCAATGGCCGCGCGCATGGATTCCATGCGGGCGTCGGTGGAGTCCTCGCTCGGGCGATAGTAGGCGTAGGTCAGGCCGTTTGCCTCGGCGAAGGCCACCATGCCCTCGTAGGAGCTCTGGTTGAAGGACTGATCGTCGATGTTGCCCACGTCCGTGACCAGCGCCAGCTCGTAGCCTTCTTCCTCGGCCAAAGCGGCGCCGCCCATGACCATGATGGCGAGGACCAGCAGGGCAGAAAGCAGCTTCTTCATACGGGAATTTCCTCCTTTTTTTGTCGTGATGGGCGCAAGCGCCCAAGGCGCATATATATTATAACAGAAAAATTACCGCCTGCATAGACTCAAAGGTGGATTTGTGACAAAAAATGCGGTAGAATGTTTCGGATCAAAACGTTGGGGGCTACAAATGAAGAAACTCTGGAGCGAATTTAAGCAGTTTGCCTTCAAGGGCAACGTGATCGACCTGGCGGTCGGCGTGATGATCGGCAGCGCCTTTACCGCGATCGTCAATTCCGTCGTAAACGACCTGTTTACGCCGCTTCTGTCGGTCGTGACCGGCAAGGTGGACTTTTCCATGCTCTCTGTCACCATCGGCTCGGGCGAGAACGCGCCGGTGCTCGCCTACGGCTCGTTTTTGCAGGCGGTGTTCAACTTCCTGCTGGTGGCGATCTGCATATTCATCTTCATCAAGGGCATCAACCGCCTCCACGGCCAGCAGCCGTCCGAGCCCAAGCCCGAACCGCGCCGCTGCCCCTACTGCTGCAGCGAGATCAGCGAAAAGGCCACCCGCTGCCCGCACTGCACCAGCATGCTGGAGGAGAACTGACGCCGCAGGCCAAGATCAAAAACGCCGCCGCACCATGTATCGGTGCGGCGGCGCTGTCGTCTCATCAGGTCTCCGTCTCCTGCGCGTGCGCGGCAACTCCGGCGGCGAATGCCTCGCGCTCTTTGGAGAGTTCCAGCGCGAGCGCGCGCGAATCCCAGGCGGCGTTGGTGGGGGTGAGCATCGCCTTGAGCGATACGGGGCGCAGTCCGCTTTTGCGGATGCCCTGCAAAAACGCCTGCATCAGCCCCGCGGGAAAGCGCGCCATCACCAGCATCTCCTCGGGAAGCGGCTCGCCCGTCGCGTCCTGCGCGGGCGGCTCGTCCAGGAGCCGCTCGATGGGCAGCGCGTACTCCGAGCGCGCGACCGGCCGCACGCGGATGCGAAACCGCATGGCCACCATGCGCAGCTTCGCGGCGCGCTCGCCGTGCATTTCATAGAGCAGAACGACCGGCTGCTTCACACTTCATCCCTCCTCAGCGCAGGAAGCCCTCGATGATCTTTGCCTCCGCCTCCGCCTCGGTCAGCCCCAGCGTTTGCAGCTTGCGTATCTGCTCGCCGGCGATCTTGCCGATGGCGGCCTCGTGAATGAGCGCGGCGTCCTCGTGGTTCACGCTCAATTCCGGCGCGGCGGTCACCGCGGCCTCGTCGGCGATGATGGCGTCGCACTCGGAGTGCCCCGTACACGCGGCGTTTCCGACGATGACCGAGCGATACCCCTGCCGGGAGCGGCCGCGCGCGACCGAGCGCGATATGATGTCTGCGCCGGAGCCCTCGCCGTTGAGGCGCACGGAAAACTCGGTGTCCGCCTGCTGGTCGCCGTCGGTAAAGATGCGCTCGCGGATGTAGAGCTTCGCGCCGGCGGCGAGCTCGCCGCTGGTCTTGCGCAGCGTCCTGTCCACGCCGCGAAGCTGCGTCGAGTCCATCGTCAATACGGCGTCCTCGGCCAGATAGAACTCCGTGACCGGGTCGATGGAGCGCAGGCCCTCGCCCTCGCCCGTGCCGACGTGCTTTTCAATGTAGGTCACGCGCGCGCCCCGCTCCAGGAAGAAGCGGTGTATGCCGTTGTGCCGCGCGGGCTCGCCGGTCTGCGTGTGCACGCCGCAGCCCGCCACGACGGTCACGTCCGCGCCCTCGCCGATGAAGAAGTCGTTGTAGACCAGATCGTCTATGCCGCCGCGCGTCACGCAGGCGGGGATGGAGACGCTCTCGCCCTTCGTGCCGGGCAGCACTCGTATGTCCATGCCGGGCTTGTCGGTCTTGCTCTCGATCTTAATGTTCGCCGTGGATCGCCTCTGGGCGCACTGCCCGTTCTCGCGTATGTTGAATGCGCCGACAAACTTTCCGCTCCAGTCCGATACCGTCCTGAGCAGTCCCTCCAGGATCGTGCTCACTTTGCAAACGCCTCCTTTCGCCGGCAACAGGCCGCGCTGCCCGAGCCGCGCATCAGCTCCGGCAGCACCTGCTGCGCCTTGCCCTGCCGCGTAAGCTCGCCGCCGGAGATCACGGCGATCTCGTCCGCGATCTGCAATATGCGCTCCTGATGCGATATGACGATCATCGAGCCGCGCAGCGTTTCGCGCAGATCGTGAAACACGTCGATGAGGTTGTTGAAGCTCCACAGGTCTATGCCCGCCTCCGGCTCGTCGAACACCGACAGCCGCGAGTGGCGCAGGATCACCGTGGCGATCTCGATGCGCTTGATCTCACCGCCCGAGAGCGTCGAATTGACCTCGCGGTCCACATATTCGCGCGCGCACAGGCCCACGCGGCCGAGCACCCCGCAGGCCTCGTTTTCGCTCAGCGACCTGCCCGCCGCCATCTCCAGAAGCTGGCGCACCACCAGCCCCTTGAAGCGCACCGGCTGCTGAAAGGCGTAGCTGATGCCCGCCTTCGCGCGCTCGGTCACGCCCAGATCGGTGATGTCCTCGCCGTCGAGCAGTATCTGTCCGCTCTGCGGGCGCACAAGGCCCGCGATCACCTTTGCGAGCGTGGTCTTGCCGCCGCCGTTCGGGCCGGTGACGACCATCAGCACGCCGTCCCCGACGCGCAGGTTCACGCCCTTCAAAATGGACTCCCCATCCGGGGCGCTCCAGTGTATATCTCGCAGTTCCAACATTGCCTGTAACCTTCCTTTCCCGTTGCAGCCGTCCGCGATGGGTGCATCAATATATTATACGACGAAAATGTCGTCTGTCAAACGGTTTCTGTCAAAAAAAGGCGCGAAAGCCCTCTATCCAAAATGCGCGCCGGAAAGCATGTTGACAACGCGGCGCGAATGTGTGAAAATAGATGCCTGAAGTTCGCGCGAAAGGCGGAGGCGGAGCATGGCGGAAAAGCGTGGAAACTGGTGGCAGGACGCAAAGTTTGGCATGTTTATACACTGGGGCCTGTACGCCCTGGCGGCGGGGGAGTAC
>DXVG01000110.1 GCA_019409045.1 Clostridiales bacterium
GCTTCTTTTCTTTCGGAAGTGATTTTTGCGTTTGGGGGCTTTGTCAACGCTCTGAGCCGCCCTTGCAAGGGCGGCTTTGCGTTGTTCGTGGGGCCGTCGCTTGACACCCGTCTCCTGGTGGCGGTATACTGTAGGCAGGCGGCTTGGGCCGGGCATCCGCCGCCGCAGGCACGGTCACGGCGCTGCGCCGGTTGAGCCGGCGGTCCGGTTATACGGGAGGCTTGCCGATGGAAAAGGTTTACAAGGCGCATGAGCGGCGGGACGTGTTTCCGCTGGAGTTTCGCAGGCGTTTTGGCGCCTTTGACCTGCAGGAGGGCTGCTACTATGAGTGCCCGCCCGAATGGACGGTCTACAACCTGCGCTACAGCTATCACCGCATGTACTACATCGTGGACGGCGAATCCTGGTATCAGGACGACGAGCGCCGCGTGCCGCTGAAGAAGAATCACCTCTACATATTCCCATCGCAGTTCAGGCGCTACAGCGTAAACCACAATCCCCGCATGCCGCTCAAGGTGCTGTGGTGCCATTTCGAGTTGTACCCGGACATCGTAAACGAGCTGATCGAATACGACGTGTGCCGGGATGCGAACATGCAATCCATGATCCACGCATGGCGGCGCATGGCGGATATGCCGCAGCCCGGCAACGAGCTGTCCTGCATCACCATGCTCATACTCTACCTTCTGGAGCGCAGGGTGGAGTTTGCATATGCCGACGTCTATTTTGAGGACATAGAGCGCTACATCTCAGACCACCTGCACGAAAGGCTCACCGTCACCGCGCTTGCCGAGCACTACGGCTATGACAGGGCCTATTTTACCCGGCGCTTCAGAAAGTCCTACAACATTTCCCCCGGCGAGTATTTGAAGACGCTGCGCATGTCCAGGGCCGCCAACATGCTCACCTGCGGCGTTCGCATAAAGCAGGTTTGCAACAGCCTGGGGTATGCCGATCAGAAGGCGTTCTCCCGCGCGTTCAAGGCGTTTTACGCCGTAAGCCCTTCGGAGTATGTGGAAAATCACAAACTGCAACCTTAACGGCACACATCGACATTGCTTTTTTCACATTTCCATTATAGAATATGTCATAGAATAAAACAATTTTCCCCCCTATTCATGCCATCGCATGGGGAGGGTATTGCATAAATGTCCGCACATTTTGTCCGAATCGCAGAAAATTTTTTCAATTCACCGTTTGAAACGACAAAACCGGCCCTTGCAGGGGCAGAGGCACAGGCGTTCCCCGAGCATCCGCACACACAGGCATCCGCAGCGAGAGAGGATGCTTGAAAATAACAAAACAGGAAGGTGGCAACATGAAGAAAATACTGTCTGTACTCCTGATGCTCTGTCTGCTTGGCGGCTGCGTCGCCTTTGCGGAGGACATCACCATCGGCTATATCTGCGCGAACCTGACCAATCAGGGTTGGCTGATCATGAACGAGACCGTTCAGAAGACCGCCGAGGAAAAGGGCGTCGATCTGAAGTACATGACCGCGCAGATGGGCGACACCGCGTCCTGGCTGGCCTGCTTTGAGGACCTGCGCAACATGGAGGTGGACGCGATACTCTTCGGCGCGGCCGACGCCACGCTGGTGAGCACCATTGAGGCCGCCGTGGCCGAGGGCATGCTCTGCATCGAGATGGATTCCCCCAGCGGCGCGCAGGGAACCAACGTGATCTGCATCGACAACTACTCCGCGGCGGCGCAGGGCGCCGAGTGGGTGGGCGAATACCTCGGCGGCGAGGGACAGGTGGTCCTCATCAACGGCGATCCCACCTACACCTCCGGCGTGGAGCGCCGCGACGGCTACTACGAGACGCTGCAGGAGAACTATCCCAACATCGAGATCTTCGAGGTCTGGTGCGAGGGCTGGACCGATGAAAACGCCATGAACGGCGCCGAGGACGCGCTCACCGCGCTGAACGAGGAAGTGGACGCCATCATCTGCTGCTGGGACGGCGCCACCGTGGTCATCAGCTCCATACTGGAATCCCGCGGCCTGGCCGACAAGGTGAGCCTGATCGGCTTTGACGGCGCGGGCGACGCGCTCTCGCTGATGCGCGAGGGCAAAATCGCCATGGACGTGGCCCAGCCCTTCGCGGAGCTGGCCCGCAACGCCGTGGACGTGGCCGTGCGCGTGACCAACGGCGAGGAGCTGGATACCGTGGTTCTGGATGCAATGATCGTCACGCCCGAGAACCTGGAGCAGTACATCGTCGAGGGCGGCATGACCGAGTATGTGAAGTAGGCGCTTGCCCTCCCTCCCCACAGTGCGACGCAAGCGGCCACAGATCGCTTACCATGATTGGGCGGATCTGTGGCCGCTCCGATAAGTTTGAGAGGTGGCAGGAATGTTCGCATCAGACAAACCATTGCTGAAGATGCGCGGCATCTGCAAGTCGTTTGCGGGCGTGCATGCGCTTAAAAACGTGGATTTCGACCTGATGGCGGGCGAGGTCAACGTGCTGCTGGGCGAAAACGGCGCGGGCAAGTCCACGCTGATCAAGATCATCACCGGCGCCTATGTCAGCGATTCCGGCAGCGTGGAGCTCTACGGGCAGCCCTATCGCTGCAAGTCCGCCATAGACGCGCAGCGCAGGGGCATCAGCGCCGTCTATCAGGAATTCAACCTCATGCCCAAGATGAAGGTGTATGAGAACATATTTATCACCAACAAAATCACAAAGAAAAACCTTCTGCGCACGCTGGACCGCAGGGAAATGATCGCGCGGAGCGAGGCGCTTCTCAAAACGCTGGGCGCGAATTTCAAGGCGACCGAGACCGTGGCCAATCTGGGCGTGGCCCAGAAGCAGATGGTGGAGATCGCCAAGGCGCTCTCCTTCAACGCAAAGCTGATCATCTTCGACGAGCCGACCGCCGTGCTCACGGCCCTGGAGATCCGTCAGTTGATGGACGTGATCCGCAAATTGAAGGCGCAGGGCATCGGCATCGTATACATATCCCATCGCCTGGAGGAGATCTATGAGATCGGCGACCGGGTCACCATACTGCGCGACGGCAAAAACGTGTGTACGCTGGACCTGCATCAGAGGCGCTACAGCGTGGATGAGATCATCGCCTACATGGTTGGGCGCACGCTGGAGGAGAAGTTTCCCAAGCAGCACTTCGAGCGCGGGGAGGAGATACTGCGCGTGGAGCACCTCTCCAGCCCCGGCCGCTTTGAGGACGTGAGCTTCACGCTGTACAAGGGCGAGCTTCTGAGCATGGCCGGGCTGGTCGGCGCGGGGCGCACGGAGGTCGCCAAGACCATCTTCGGCGCGTATCCCAAGTCCGGCGGCAAGGTGTACCTCTACGGCCGGGAGCTGGATATACGCGAGCCCGCGGACGCCATTGCCCAGGGCATCTCCCTGCTGAGCGAGGACCGCAAGGACGAGGGCCTTGTGCAGAACCTGTCGATTGAGACCAACCTGATGATGGTGGACTACAAAAAGTTCCAGAAAAACGGCGTGTTTCGCAAGGAACTGAAGAAGAAGTACTGCCTGGAAATGGCCGAGCGGCTGAAGCTCAATACGCGCAATATGCAGATGAAGACCTCCAGCCTCTCCGGCGGCAACCAGCAAAAGGTCTCTCTGGGCAAATGGCTGTTTGGCGATTGTAAGCTGATTATACTGGACGAACCCACGCGCGGCGTGGACGTGGGCGCCAAGGTGGAAATCTATAACGCCATCAACGATCTGCTCCGGCAGGGCATCGGCGTGATCATGATCTCCTCGGAAATGCCGGAAATCCTCGGCATGAGCGATCGGATTATCGTGATGTGCGAGGGCAGAAAGACCGGCGAGCTCCTCCGCGAGGAGGCCACGCAGGAAGTCATCCTAAAATACGCCACGGGCCAGGAGGCTGAACTATGAACAGCACAGCATCGGACAAGGGCAATTCCAAATCCCTCTTGAAGGCGCTCTTGCGCGCCACCAGCAATTCGATGGGAAGCGTCATACTCACGCTGATCATACTGGTGGTCGTGCTCTCCATCGTCTGCCCGAACTTCCTGAGCGCCAAGAACATACTCAGCGTCATGCAGCAGGTGGCCTACATCGCCATCATGGCGGCGGGCATGTCCTTTCTGCTGATCTCCGGAGACATCGACCTTTCCGTCGCCGCGACGCTGGCGATCACCGCCGCCTTTACCGGGGAGATGTACGTCAACCACGGCATGCCCGCCTGGATCGCCATCGCGCTCTCGTTTGCAATCGGCTGCGGCTGCGGCCTGTTGAACAGCTTCTTCATCACGCGCTTTAACCTGACACCCATGATCGTCACGCTGGCGGGCATGCAGATCTATCGCGGGGCGGCCAGCGTGTTCACCGGCGGCTTTACCTCCCTGGGCATGCCCGAACCCATCCGCTGGATCGGGCAGGGGCGCATACTGGGCGGCATTCCCGTGTGCATCATCGTGATGATCATCGTCTACGTCGTCTCCTGGTTCGTCCTGAGCAAGACGCGCTTCGGCATGAACCTGTATGCCATGGGCGGAAACGTCAACGCCGCCCGGCTGAGCGGCATCAGCATCGGCCGCACCCGCATGCGCGCCTATGTGATCAACGGCCTCTTTGCCGCCCTCGCCGGCGTGGTGCTCTCCGGGCGCATGAACAGCTCCTCTTCCTCTCTGGCCGACGGCATTGAGATGGACGTGATCGCCGCCGCGGTGATCGGCGGCATGAGCCTCAACGGCGGCGAGGGCAATGTCTGGGGCGCGCTGTTTGGCTCCCTGCTGATGGGCGTTTTGAAAAACGGCATGAACCAGTTGAGCATCCACTCCTTCTGGCAGCAGATCATACTGGGAATCGTGCTGATGCTGGCCATCATCATGGACTCGCTGCGCAACGTAGGCAGCAAGAAATGAGCGGAGGAATACGCATGCTTACGGAAAGAGATATTCAGGTTCTCAGGGAATTGGCAACGCAATACGCCCAGTATGCGTCGCTTCCGGAACAGGCGGAGCGCAGGCGCCTTTGGCTGGCGCTCAACAGCGGCCATATGGAGCGCCCGCTGGTGCTGATCGACCAGCTCCCCTGGGTGGAGCTGGATGTGGACGGCTCGCTGCGCTGCGAGGTGGAGGACCCCTACTGGCGCGAGGTGGAGGACGACTTGCGCAAGCAGCTCTACAAGTGGAAGTACATGCCCGCGGACATGGTGCTCAATCCCTATGTGTCCATTCCAGTCCCCACCATTCGCACCGGCTGGGGCGTTGAGATCACGGAAAAGCGGATCGAGTTCGAAGCGGGCAACGACATCGTGTCCCACAGGTACTTCAACCAGTTTCAGACCATGGAGGATGTGGAAAAGCTGCGCATGCCCACGGTGCGCCGCGACCGCGAGGCCGAAGCGCTGGTGCGCCAGCAGGCGGACGTCATCTTTGGCGGCATCATCCCCTACCGCACCTGCGGCGCATGCATGGAAAAGGAGGGCTTCCGCGTGGGGCCCTGGGACTGGATCAACCAGTGGATGGGCAGCACCGACATATACATCGCCTTCCTGGACGATCCGGACCTGATACACGCCATCATGCGCAAGACCATGGCCGGCATCTCCGGCCTGATCGACCAGTACGACCAGGAGGGCCTGTTTGACGTGGCCACCAACCTGATCCACTGCTCGCACACCTTCAGCGCGGACCTCCCCCGCGAGGGCTGCGACCTGGAGCATCCGCAGTCCAAGGACGCGTGGGGCTTCAGCATGGCGCAGCTGATGAGCTCCTGCTCCCCCGCCATCACCAAGGAATTTGAAGTGGATTACATGCACGAGACGTTCTCCAGGATGGGCGCGGTGTACTACGGCTGCTGCGAGCGGCTGGATGACCGCATGGACATCATCACGCAGATGCCCAACATACGCAAGATTTCCTGTAGCCCCTGGAGCGACCGCGAACACTTTGCCGAGGTTCTGCCGCAGCACATCATCATGAGCAACAAGCCCAATCCGGCGCTGCTGGCCGTGTCCGACTTTGACGGCGACGCGGTGCGCGAGGACCTGGAGCGGACCGTCGCCGCGGCCAGGCGCTACGGCCGGGGGCTGGAGATGCTCCTCAAGGACGTGAGCACCGTGCAGCACCACCCCGAGCGGCTCTGGGAGTGGTCCAAAATCGCCGTAGAGGTGTGCAAGCGCGGCGCGGATTGAGGTAACGACACGCTTCCCCCATGGCTCCATGGGGGAGCAGTATGTTGACAAAGTCAACAGACTGCCAGGGCGTTGAGAAAGCCCGCAAGCCA
>DXVG01000111.1 GCA_019409045.1 Clostridiales bacterium
GTTGGGGGTGGCGGAGATCTCCACGTGGATGATGATGGAGGCGTTCTCGGCGGGAGCGGCCCACAGGTCGTGGCCCTGCACGGCGACGGTGCCGCAGGCGGAAGCCAGTTCCTTCATCTTGTTGACAAAGCCGGTGGTGCGGCCGGTCACGGACTCAGAGGTGGCGTCCTGCGACAGGCAGGCGATGACCACGGGCGCCTCGGGCGTGCCGGCGGCCAGCGCGTCGGTGAAGCCCTCGAGCTTCACGAACTCCTCCGCGGCCAGCGCGGCGGCGTTCTGGTTGTTGGTGGAAGCGGTGGCCTTGATGGAGCCTTCGGGCGCGTTCGGCACGCCGGAGTCAAACCCGATGACCGGGATGCCCTTGTCCACGCACTCCTGCAGCTGGGTCATGACCGACTCGGTGGACAGTGCGGCCAGGCACAGCGCGTCGGGCTCCTTGATCATTTCGCCGTTGAGCGCCTCGACCTGAAGCTGTATGTCCGCCTCAGACGGCGGGCCGTAGTAGTACATTTCCACGCCGTATTCCGCCGCTGCGTCCTGGCAGCCCGTGCGCACGGCCTGCCAGAAGGCGTGCTGCTCGCCCTTGGAGATGACCGAGATGTAGAGCTGCTCTTCCGCGACCGCGACCGCGCCGAGCACGAGCATCAGGGCCAGTACCAGTGCAAAGACTTTCTTCATAGGGTTATACCTCCTGCTAGTTTTATTTTAAGCGCCTCGCGCTCAAAATCCATTTGTCGTTCTCACTTCTTGACGGCGACCTTGACCTTGCTGGCCGCGCGGTTGCGGGCGTTGTCCAGAAGCACCGCGCCGATGACCACAAAGCCGGTAAAGAACGTCTGCCAGTGCGCCTGCAGGCCCACGGACGAGAGGCCCTTTTTCAGCGTGGACATGATCAGTACGCCGATGAGCGTGCCCACCATGGAGCCGGAGCCGCCCGACATGGAGGTGCCGCCGATGACCACCGCGGCGATGGCGTTGAGCTCCTCGCCGTTGCCCTTGCCGGGGGTGATGGTGGTGTAGGCCGCGCCGAAGAAGATGCCCGCAAAGCCCGCGAACAGGCCGCAGATGGTGTAGATGGCGATCTTCCAGCGGTCGGTCTTGACGCCGGAGAGGCGCGCGGCCTCCTCGTTGGAGCCGATGGCGAAGTTGTAGCGGCCCAGCCGCGTCTTGTTGAGCACGAACGCCGCGATCAGGAACGCGCCCAGCAGCCAGATCGTGCCCACCGGGAAGTTGCCCGAGATGTAGAACGTCGGGCGGAACCAGTCGCCCACATAGGTGGGGGAGTAGTGCATGGTGCGCACGTTGGATACGATGGAGCCAAAGCCCTGCGAGACCATCATCGTGCCCAGCGTGGCGATGAACGGCGGAAGCTTCGCCTTGGCGATCATCAGGCCGTTGCACAGGCCGAAGAACACGCCCGAGACCAGCACCAGCACCAGCGCCAGCGGCACCGGCCAGCCCCAGTTGGTAAATGCCGTGCCGCCGATGATGGCCGAGCACATCATCACCGTGCCGATGGAAAGGTCGATGCCGCCGGTGATGATGACAAACGTGACGCCAAAGGCCATAAAGCCTATGTAGTACGAGGACTGGAGGATTTGCTTGAGCCCCTCATAGCCGAAGAAGTTCCTGCCGAAGATGGAGAAGAACACATACAGGATCACCAGCGCGGCGGGGGCCAGCAGCTTTTGCATGTTTACCTTACGAGCCGTGGAATTTTGCATGAGAGACCCTCCTTATATTCTGGGCGCCGCCAGCGCCATGATCTTTTCCTGCGTGGCCTCGCTGATGTCCATCTCGCCCGTCTTGACGCCCTCGCACATGACGATGATGCGGTCCGACATGCGCAATAGCTCCGGAAGCTCCGAGGAGATCATGATGATGGACTTGCCCTCTGCCACCAGGCGGTTCATCAGCTTGTAGATTTCGCTCTTGGCGCCCACGTCGATGCCGCGCGTGGGCTCGTCGAAGATCAGTATGTCGCAGTCGCGCACCAGCCACTTGGCCAGCACCACCTTCTGCTGATTGCCGCCCGAGAGGGAGACCACCTTCGTGTCCACCGACGGGGTCTTTATGTTGATCTGCTCGCGGTATTCATGCGAGACCTTTTTGATCTTGCGGTCGTTGACCACCGCGCCGTTTATGAAGCTGTTGAGCGTGGCCAGGACCGTGTTGTCCGCCACCGACAGCGGCAGGCACAGGCCGTAGCGCTTGCGGTCCTCGGACAGGTAGCCGATGCCGACCTTGACCGCGTCCGCGGGCGAGTTGATGGTGACCTTCTTGCCGTTGACGAAGATATCCCCGGCCAGGCGCTTGTCCGCGCCGGAGATCAGCCGCGCCGTCTCCGTGCGGCCCGCGCCCATCAGCCCGGCAAAGCCGAGGATCTCGCCCTTGCGAAGCGTGAAGGACACGTCCTTGACGTCCTTGGACAAAAGCCCGCGCGCCTCCAGCACCACCGGCGCGTCGGGGGGCACGTTGCTCTTCTCCTTGGGCTGCTCGTAGATCACGCGGCCGACCATCATGCGGATGATCTCGTCCATGCTCACCTCGGCGGTGTTGACCGTGCCGATGTACTGGCCGTCGCGCATGACGGTGATGCGGTCGGAGATCTCCTTGAGCTCGCCCATGCGGTGCGATATGTACACGATGCCCACCCCGCGCGACTTCAGGTCGCGTATGAAGCGGAACAGCTCCTTGATCTCGGACTCGGTAAGCGCGGCCGAGGGCTCGTCCATGATGAGTATGCGCGTGTTCTCGTAGGAGAGCGCCTTGGCGATCTCTACCATCTGCTGGCGCGCGACGGTCAGGGAGCCTACGACGGTCGTGGGGCTTATGTCGATGGACAGGCTCGAGAGCAGCTCCGCCGCCATCTGGTTCTGCTTGCGCTTGTCGAGCACCACGCCATGCATCGGCTCGCGGCCGATGAATATGTTCTCGGCCACAGTCAGGTCCTTCATCAGGTTCAACTCCTGATGGATGATGGAGATGCCCAGCGCCTGCGCGTCGCGCGTGTTGCTGATGGTCACGGGCTTGCCGTCGATGAGGATCTCGCCGGCGTCCATCTGGTAGACGCCCGTGAGCACCTTCATCATCGTGGACTTGCCCGCGCCGTTCTCGCCCACCAGCGCGTGCACCTCGCCGCTGTTTAGGTCAAAGTGACAATCGTCCAGCGCGTGTACTCCCGGAAAGTACTTCTGTATCCCCCGCATCTGCAGCAGGACCTCTCCCATATCTTCGCGCACCTCTTTCCCTGACGCTGTAACGCAGCCTTAATAACGGAGACATTATATCATCATTCTTCGGAAAATGCAACTGTTTTCTACCGCGATTTTTGCGCCACATGGCTAACTTGCGTAATGTGAGAGAATTATTTGGCAAATTTCGCGGAAAAGCACTCTCGGGATGCACTATTGTGCAGGATTTCCCTTCGCGCGCCTTCGTTTTTGCCGAGGAGGGCCGATCGGAAAAAAATTTATCTTTTTTTACGTCAGGGTGTGGAGCGCGCGGGGCAAATGTGCTATAATCAGATATGGTGAAGAAGCGGCGGGAGGTGGCGGCCATCAACAGCATGACCGGATATGGGCGCTGTGTGCGCGAGCGCGACGGGCGGTCGCTGACCGTGGAACTCAAAAGCGTCAACCACCGCTTTTTGGACGTGTCTGTGCGCATGCCGCGCTGTTTCCTCTTTTTGGAGGAGGAGGCGCGCAGGGCCGTGGGCCTTCGCATGCGGCGCGGGCATGTGGACGTGTACCTCACCTACCGCAACCTGCGTCAGGACGCGCGAGACGTCCAGATCGACGCGGGGCTGCTCGCGGCCTACATGCGCGCAGCGGATAGCCTCACCGGCCTTGCGGACGACCGCTCGGTCATGCGCATGCTCACGCTGCCCGAGGTGGCGCGCGTGTGCGAGGCCGAGGAGGACCGCGACGCGCTGCGCGCGCTTTTGCTCGACGCGCTGGAGGGCGCCCTGGACGAGGCCTGCGCCATGCGCGCAAAGGAGGGCGAGGCACTTGCGCGCGACCTTGCAGCGCGCGCGGACGCGCTCAGCGCCATCGAGGCGGGCATCGCCCAGCGCGCCCCGCACACGGCGCAGAGCTACATGGAGCGCCTGCGCGCCAACGTGGAGGAGCTTCTGCGCGCCCCCGCGGACGAGGCGCGGCTTGTGCAGGAGGTCGCCATGCTCGCCGAGCGCGCCGCCATTGACGAGGAGCTGGTCCGGCTGCAAAGCCACATCGCCCAGCTTCGGGAGCTGATCCGGGATCGGGAGCCCGTCGGGCGCAGGCTGGACTTTCTGGCGCAGGAGTTCAACCGCGAGGCCAACACCATCGCCTCCAAGTCGCAGGACATCGAGATCACGCGCCTTGCCATGGACGCCAAGGCCGAGATCGAAAAGCTGCGCGAACAGGTGCAAAACGTGGAGTGACCGGCCGCGCGCGGACACAGCCGGCATGTATCCAAACACCGCCGTACAACATGAAAGCGAGGGGGAATCTGCCATGGAGCGTCGAGGACTTCTGTTCGTGATCTCCGGCCCCGCGGGCGCGGGAAAATCCATGATCGCCAAACAGCTTGTGGAGCGACACCCCGACGTGGGGCTTTCCGTGTCCTGTACCACCCGCCCGCCCAGACCCGGCGAGGTCGACGGCGTGCATTATCACTTCCTCAGCGACGCCCAGTTCGACGAGATGGTGAAAAAGGGCGCGTTCTACGAATGGGCGCATGTGCACAACCACCGCTATGGAACGCTCAAAAGCACCGTGCAGGAAAAGCTCGCCGAGGGGCACGATCTCATCCTGGAGATCGACGTGCAGGGCTGCCTGCAGGCCATGGAGCAGGACAGCGAAGTCACCGGCATCTTTATATCGCCGCCCAGCCGGCAAAACCTTGAAAAGCGGCTGCGCGCGCGGGGGACGGAGGACGAGGAATCCTTCCGCCTGCGCCTCGGAAACGCCGCCCGCGAGGTGCAGCAGGCCTATCGCTACGACTATATCGTCATCCACGAGGACTGGGACGACGTGCCCGACGCGCTGGACCGCGCCATCGAACAGGTCTACGACATCATCACCGCGTCGCGTGCAAAGACGAAGCACAACATGCGCTTTTTGAACGCGCTGGCCGCGTCGCTCATGGCGAACGCCCCGGCGTAACGCAATCAGGATCAGGAGGAATACCCGTATGATGATCGAACCCCCCATCGGAGAACTGCTGGAAAAGGTCGATTGCCGCTATACGCTGGCCGTGGAGGCGTCCAAGCGCGCCCGCGAGCTCATCGGCGGCAGCCTTCCGCTGATCGAGACCCGCGAGACCAAGCCCCTGAGCATCGCCATCGAGGAGATCAACCGGGGCCTGATCACCTATACGCGCGAGGAGACCGAAGAGGACGAGGAACAGGCCGAGTGACCCCCGGCCGGGAGGACTGAATGCTCGAGGGCAAGAGGATCGTTCTGGGCGTGACCGGCGGCATCGCCGCCTACAAGGCGGCGGAGCTGGTGGGCCTGCTGACCCGCGAGGGCGCGCAGGTGCGCGTGGTGATGACCGCGAACGCCTGCAAGTTCATCGCGCCGCTGACGCTGGAAACGCTCAGCGGCAATCCCGTGTGCCTGGACATGTTCGCCGCGCGGGAGAACATCGCCCACATATCGCTTGCCAAGTGGGCGGACATCTTCGTCGTCGCGCCCGCCACGGCCAGCGCGCTGGGCAAGTTTGCCAACGGCATCGCCGACGATCTGCTCTCCACGGCGTTTATGGCCATGCGCTGCCCGACGCTGGTCGCCCCCGCGATGAACGCGGCCATGTGGCGCTGCCGCGCCAACCAGCGCAACGTCGAGCGCCTCTCGCGCTGGGGCGTGCGCTTCGTCGGCCCCGCGAGCGGGCGCCTGGCCTGCGGTGACGAGGACGTGGGCCGCATGGCCCCGCCCGAGGAGATCGTCCTTTCCGCGCGGAACATACTCTGCCCCCGGCTCGACTTTGCCGGCCGGCGCGTGCTGGTCACCGCAGGGCCCACCCGCGAGATGATCGACCCCGTGCGCTACCTGACCAACCGCTCCTCGGGCAAGATGGGCTTTGCCATCGCCGAGGCCGCGCGCGACCGCGGCGCGCAGGTGGTGCTCATCTCCGGGCCGGTCACGCTGCGCCCGCCCGAGGGCGTGGAGTATGTGAGCATCACCACCGCCGCGGAGCTGTGCAAAAATGTGCTCGAGCGCGCCGAGGCGTGCGA
>DXVG01000112.1:0-3420 GCA_019409045.1 Clostridiales bacterium
ACGTGCCATGTCGCGGACGCAAAACGACTGCCTGACTTCCGAGCGCGACGGACTGCCGCTGCCGCTTCTGATCTGCCTGCCCGACGGCGAGGCGCGCGCGGTGGTGCAGTTCTCGCACGGCATGTGCGAAAACAAGGAGCGATACGCGCCGTTTATGGCGTTTCTGGCCGAACAGGGCTACGCCTGCATGATCGGCGACCACCGCGGGCACGGCGCGGCGGCGCGCGAGCGCGGCGAACTGGGCTACTTTGGCGAGGACGGGGCGAACGCGCTGGTGGACGACCTTGCGCAGATCACGCGCTGGGCGCGGGCGCAATTTCCCGAAAAGCGGATATACATGTTCGGGCACAGCATGGGCTCGCTCGCCGCGCGCGCCTATGCCGCGCGGTTCGACCGCGAGCTCTCCGGGCTGATCTTGAGCGGCAGTCCGAGCCGGAACCCGGCCGTGCCGGTGGGCCTTCTGCTGGCGCGGCTTCTGGGCGCGCTGCGCGGCGGCAGGCGGCGCGGGAAGCTGCTGAAGACACTCACGTTCGGGCCGTTTTACCGCGCGTTTGCGCACGAGGGCGGCAAGTGCGCCTGGGTCTGCTCGGACAGGGCGGTCGTGGAGGCCTACGAGGCCGACCCGCTGTGCGGGTTCACCTTTACCTACAACGGCTTTGAGGCGCTCTACCGGCTGATGCAGCAGGCCTACGACTGCCGCGTGAAGGCGCAGAACCCCGCCCTGCCGGTGTGGTTCATCTCCGGGAGCGACGACCCCTGCCGAAGGGGCGACGAGGGGTTTGCCGACGCCGTGGCGCGCATGCGGGCGCGCGGCTACGCGCGCGTGGAAAGCCGCGTATACACGGGCATGCGCCACGAGATACTCAATGAGCGGGAGCGCGACATCGTCTACCGGGACGTGCTTGGCTGGCTGGACGCGCGGGAGGCGGAGGCATGATCGCGGTGGTCGCGGGCGTGGTGCGCCGCGAGGGGCGGCTGCTGTTGTGCCGACGCCCCGCGGACAGGCGCTGCGGCCTTTTGTGGGAGTTTCCCGGCGGCAAGCTGGAGAGGGGCGAGAGCCCGGAGGCGGCGCTGGAGCGCGAGCTTTTCGAGGAGCTGGGGGTGCGCACGCGCACGGGGCGCGTGCTCGACGCGCTGCGCGTGTGCGACGAGGGCGGCGAGCGCGATCTTCTGCTGCTGTTTTACGAAAGCGAGCTGCTGTCCGGCGAGCCGCGGGCGCTGGACTGCGCCGCGCTGGAGTGGGTATTGCCCGCGCAACTGGGCGAGTACGCGCTCGCGCCCGCGGACGCGCAGTTTGCGCGCAGGGCCGGTCTGGGCGACATTTGAGCGCGCAAAGCGCGGCTTTGGACGAAAACCCCTTTGCAGGGCGGGGCGTTCGCGCTATAATGGACGCAGAAACGTCAGGAAGGAGGTTGTCCATGGGCTGGCTTGCCTATTTGCCTGCGATCGTGCTGCTGATCCTGGGCTTCGCGCTGGTGGTACTGGAGATGTACCTGCCCGGCTTCGGCGCGCCCGGCATACTTGGCTTCATACTGCTGGTGGCGGGCGTGATCGCCATGAAGCCCACGCCGCTGCAGGCGCTTTTGATCTGCGTGATCATCATCATACTGCTGTGCATCGCGCTCTCGATCTTCATACACTCGGCCTCCAAGGGGCGGCTGGCGAACTCGAGACTGGTGCTCAAGGAGGTGGCCACGCGCGCCGACGGCGAGAACGAGCTTGCCTACTTCGTGGGAAAGACCGGCGTGACCGACACGCCCCTGCGCCCCGCGGGCCATGCCGAGTTTGACGGCGTGCGGCTCAGCGTGGTGTCCGAGGGCGAGTTCATCGAGGCCGGACGCACCGTGACGGTCGAGCGCGTGGAGGGAAACCGCATCGTCGTGCGCGAGGTCAGGGAAATCTGACGCCGACGCACGGCGTGGCCGCGGACGATTTCGGGGGAGCCGCACCGCGCGGCGAGTTGGAAGGGAGGAAAAATCATGCCTGTTTCTTCGGTGATTCTCAGCTTTGTCGCCATCATCGGCATACTGATCGTGCTGATACTGTTTTTCCGGTTTGTGCCGCTGGGGCTGTGGATCTCGGCGCGCGCCTCGGGCGTGCGGCTTCGCATCATCTCTCTGATCACGATGCGCTTCCGCCGCGTCACGCCCTCGAAGATCGTGCTGCCGATGATCAAGGCCACCAAGGCGGGACTTGACCTGAACATGGACGAACTGGAGGCGCACTTTCTGGCCGGCGGCAGCGTGGACAGGGTGGTGGACGCGCTGATCGCGGCGCAGTCGGCGCAAATCCCGCTGGAGTTTGAGCAGAGCCGCGCCATCGACCTGGCCGGGCGCAACGTGCTCGAGGCGGTGAAGATGTCGGTCAACCCCAAGGTGATCGAGACGCCCGTGGTGGCCGCCATCGCCAAGGACGGCATCGAGCTGCGCGCAAAGGCCCGCGTGACCGTGCGCGCGAACATCGCCCGCCTGGTGGGCGGCGCAGGCGAGGAGACCATCATCGCCCGCGTGGGCGAGGGCATCGTCACCACCGTCGGCTCCTCCCCCACGCACAAGGAAGTGCTGGAGAACCCGGACCTGATCAGCCGCACGGTGCTGGCCAAGGGCCTGGACGCGGGAACGGCGTTTGAAATCCTCTCCATCGACATCGCCGACGTGGACGTGGGCCGCAACGTGGGCGCGCAGCTTCAGATGGACCAGGCGGAGGCCGACCGCCGCATCGCGCAGGCCAAGGCCGAGGAGCGCCGCGCAATGGCCGTGGCGCACGAGCAGGAAATGATCGCCGCCGTGCAGGAGATGCGCGCGCGCGTGGTCGAGGCCGAGGCCGAGGTGCCGCGCGCAATGGCCGCGGCGCTGCGCGAGGGCAAGCTGGGCGTGATGGACTACTATCAGATGCAGAACGTCATCTCCGACACCCGCATGCGTGAGTCCATCGCCGGGGGCGACGCGACCGTAGCCAAGCCGATCGACGAGAACAACAAGAAGTAATCCGCCCGCAGGGCGTGACTTTCCCCGCGGAGGGCGGTCTTCCCGCCCTCCGACATGACAGAAGGGAGGAATGCTCGTGGACGCGCTTGCGGTGCTGTTGATCCTCGTCTCCCTGTTCGGAGCGGTGGCGAAGAGCGCCCGAAAGGCCGCGCAGAAGCGGCCCGGACAGACCGACGCGCCCGGCGCGCGTCCGGCGCAGGAGGTCCGGTCGGCGCGCAGGCGGGCGAGGGCCCCGCAGGGGGAATTGCCGCCCGAGCTTCGCAGCGCCTTTGAAAAGGCGCAGGCCGCGCACAGGGGCGCGCAGGACGAGGGCGACAGCCGCGTGGAGGAGGACGGGTGCATCGGCGGTTCCCTGCCGCATCAGGAGGCGCACCCGCCCAGGGACGCGCAGCCGCCCGCGGCAAAGCCCGCGATGGCGGCCGTGCCCGTACAG
>DXVG01000112.1:3430-3717 GCA_019409045.1 Clostridiales bacterium
GCCGCGGCGCCGAGGGCGCGCATGCCCTTCGGAGAGGTAAGCGCGGAGGAGATGCGCCGCGCCGTGGTGATGGCCGAGGTGCTCGCGCGGCCCGTTTCGCTCAGGCCGCGCGGATACCGACTGTAGCGACGATGGAGACATTCGCGCGTCCGCGGCATGCGGGCGCGCCGCGCTTTGAGAAAGGATGTGCGATGTGTGAAGCCGATCCGCATACTCATCGCCGACGACGACCCGGGCATGCTGTTGATGATGCGCAAGCTGATCGGGCGCGCGGAGGACTACGAGCT